>JAODBQ010000606.1 GCA_025464045.1 Ilumatobacteraceae bacterium | reverse complement strand
GCGCAGCGGGGTGGCCGCGTCCTCGTCGGATGGTGGCTGCTGGGCTAGGAAGTGCGCCATAGTGCCCATCATCACCGTCGTCGTGCAACCATGGTCGGCAACATCGGTCAAGTACGAAGAGGTGCTGAACCGCTCGCGCAGCACCAGCCGCCCGCCGAGCATCGCCATCAGGTACGCGGCCGAGCGGGCGGTGACGTGGGCCATCCCGAACGGGCAGTAGTAGACGTCATCCGCGCCGAGATCATCGAGTGGGATCGAGCCGATGCAGGTCTCCTCCATCTGGCCCCATGGGACGACGACGCCCTTCGACGGGCCCGTCGTCCCCGACGTGAACAGGATCAGCGCGGTGTCCCACGGTGCGCACCGACGATGGACGACGGGGGCGACCAGCTCCGGTGGTCCGCCGACGACGCTCGCGAGCGCCGCGCGGCCGGCGTGCACGGCGCGGTCGGACGGATCCGCATCGGGCACGAACAGGTGGCGCACGCCTGCCGCGCGCAGGCACGGCACGACGACATCGAGGAACCGCACCGACACGATCGCCGCGGTGGCACCGGCGGTGTCGACGACGTGCTGCAGCAGCGTGCCGACGAGCTCGGTGTTGATCGGGACCTCGATCGCCCCGAGCCGGCCGACGCCGACCCAGACCGTGACGCCGGTTGCGCAGGTCGGCAGCATCGTGAGCACGCGGTCGCCCTCGCCGACCCCGGCCGCGGAGAGCTGGGATGCCCACGCGTCGCCCTCGCGATCGGCCTCCGCCCAGTCCAGCCGGCGTCCGCCGACCTCCTCCAGGTAGACGTCGTGGCGACGATCGGACCGGCCACGCCGGGCGACCAGCTCCGGTAGGAATGTGCCGATCTCAGGCACCATGCGCGGCCTCGACGTTCGCTGGCGCCAAGGCCGCGATGGCCTCCGCCGAGGGCACACCCCACGGCATGATCGCCAACATCGGCGTGGTCACGCCGCGTTCGACGTACTGCTGGATCCGCGCCTGGCACTCGCTCGGCGTGCCGAGGACGATCAGATCGTCGATCACCTGCTCCGGGACCGCGGCCAACGCACCCTTGCGGTCGCCGGCCTGCCACAGCTCCTGCATCGGCCGGAGCAGCTCACCGCGTCCGAGGAACCGTTGGTAGTCCGCGTACACCGGCACGTTGAGGTAGCTCGTGACGAACTGGCGGGCCTGGTCCCGCGCCGCGGGATCGTCCGTCGGGCAGACGAAGATGCGGCAGACGATCTCCTTGTCGGCGCCGCCCTCGTGCACGAGCGGGGCGACCTTGCCGACGTCCTCGGCCGAGAGCCAGTTGAGGATGACACCGTCGGCCTCGGTGCCGCCGAGGCGCAGCATCCGCTCGCGCAGCGCCGCGACGAGGATCGGCGGCGCCTGCTCGGGCACGACGCCGAGCCGGAACCCGGACACCTCGAACGTGTCGTAGCGGCGCGAGACCTTCTCGCCCGCGAGTGCGCTGCGCAGGAACCGCAGCACGTCCCGCGTCCGCGAGAACGGACGATCGAACGGTTGGGCGTTCCAGCGTTCGACGATCACGTTCGACGATGCGCCGATCCCGAGCACGAACCGCCCGGGGGCCGCCTCGGCGATCGTCGCGACCGTCTGCGCGAGGAGCGCGGGACCGCGCGTGAACACCGGCACGACGGCGGTGCCGAGGCGCATCTCCGGCGCCCACTCCGAGGCGAGCGCGAGTGGGGTGAACGCGTCGTATCCGGCGGTCTCGCTCGACCACAGGTCGGTGTAGCCGAGATCCTGCAGCCGACCGAACAGCTCGCGCTGCGCCGAGAACGGACCCGGCAGTGGAACGCTCATCGCGTATCGGTTCATTGGTGTGCTCCTGTGACGTTGACGGTTGATGCGATGGGATCCGACGAACCGAGCGGCGGGGCACCACGCGTGGTGTCCTCACCGTCGTCGGGGCTGTACAGGTGGCAGCGCACCTGGTGGATCTGACCGACCGGATCCGGCATCACCACGCACTGCTCCATCGCGAACGGGCAGCGGTTGATGAACGGGCACGCGCCGGCGCCGGCAGGCACGTCACTGTCGTAGCCGGTGTCGTGCAGCGGATCGTGGACGGCGGCGACGAGCGCCTGCGAGTACGGATGCCGCGGGGCGTCGAGGATCGCGTCGGTCGGTCCGCGCTCGACCACGAAGCCCTGGTACATGATCAGCAGCTCATCGGTGAGATGGGCGATGACGGTCAGGTCGTGGGACACGACGGCATAGGTCAGCTCCGCGCCTCGATCGGCGAGCAGGTTGATGATCGCACCGCGCACGGAGACGTCGAGCGACGTCACCGGCTCGTCGAGCAGGACGAGCTGCGGCGACGACGAGACGGCGCGGGCGATCGCGACCCGCTGACGTTCGCCGCCGCTGAGCTGATGTGGCAGGCGGTCGGCGAACCGCTCGGGGAGGTCGACCTCGTGGAGGAGCCGGGCGGCGAGCTCGCGCCGCGACCTGCGGGTGAGGCCGCCGGTCGCCCACGCCGGTTCGGTGATCAGCTGCCAGATGTGCAGGCGCGGGTCGAGCGAGCCACCCGGGTCCTGGAACACCGCCTGCACCGTGGCTCGGTAGCGACGGTGCTCGGCGCGCGTGAGCGACGCGATCGGCATGCCCTCGAAGCGCACCGCGCCGGCCGTCGGCGCCTCCAGCCCGAGGAGCAGTCGGAGCAGCGTGCTCTTGCCGCTGCCGCTCTCGCCGGCGATGCCGATCGATCGGCCCCGGCGGAACGACACGTTCGTCGGCTGCACCGCGACGTTGGCGCGCGTGCCGCGACCGAACGTCTTGCCGATCGCGTCGGCGGTGAGGATCGCGTCGTCCGCCGCGAGGTTCATGGCTGACGCTCCGGGTTGAAGCAGCGCACGTGGTGCGCCGGTGCGAGCCAGACCGTCGGTGGCGGCGCCTGCCTGCAGGCGTCGACCTCGCGCCGGCAGCGACCCGCGAACGGGCAGCCGCTCGGGCTCGGCGCCACCGTGGCGACCGGGATCGTGCTCATCCGCGCCCGCCGCCGCTCGGGCGACATCGTCGGCACGCTGGCGAGCAGGGCTGCCGTGTAGGGACTGCCCGGTGCAGCGAACACGTCGGCGGCCGGACCCTCCTCCAGTGCCATCCCGCCGAACATCACGGTGACGCGGTCGGCCACGGCGCGCACCACGGCGACGTCGTGGCTGACGAGGAGCACGGCGGTGCCGGAGGCCTCGCGCCGGGCGAGCAGCAGCCGCAGCAGGCGGCCCTGCAGGCTCACGTCGAGTGCGGTGGTCGGTTCGTCGGCGATGACCAGCTTCGGTTCGGCACTGAACGCGATCCCGACGCAGACCCGCTGGCGCATCCCGCCGCTGAGCATGTTCGGGAACGACCTCGCCGAACGCGCGGGGTTGCTGAACCCCAGCGAGCCCAACGTCTCGCGCACCCATCCGGCGACCTGGCCGCGGGACCCGAGGCCGTGGACGCGACGCGCCTCGCCGAGCTGCGGACCGATTCGCCGAACGGGGTCGAGCGCGCTCAGCGGGTCCTGGAAGACGATGCCGATCTTCCGCCCGCGCATCTGGCGCAGCGCGGGCTCGCGGGCGTCGTCGATGCGTTCTCCGTCGAAGGTGATGGTCCCACTGGAGATGCGTGCGTTCTCGGCGAGCAGCCGCAGGATCGCCAGGCAGACCGTGGACTTGCCGCTGCCCGATTCGCCGACGATCGCACGGACCTCGCCGCGACGCATCTCGAAGTCGAGCCCGTCGACGAGGCGCACCGTGCCGGCCGACGTCGACGCCTCGACGCTCAGGTTGCTGATCTGCAGCAGAGGATCGCCCGGCGCCGTCGCCGCCGGCACGTCCGACGTGGTCGTCGACGCCGTCACAGCGCAGCCCGTCGCGGATCGAAGCGGTCGCGCACGTGGTCACCGATCACGTTGAGCGACAGCACGAGGATGGTGATCGCGACGCCGGGCACGACCACCAGCCACCACGAGTCGAGGTACTTGGTCCCGCCGGCGAGCATGTTGCCCCAGTCCGGGCGCGGCGCTTGCACACCGACGCCGAGGAACGACAGCGCGGCGGCGAAGATGATCGCGGTGGCCAGCTGCAGCGTGCACAGCACCACGAAGCTGTTCATGATGTTCGGCAGGATGTGGTGGCGCAGCACCCTGATCTTGCCGAGGCCCGCCACCCTCGCCAGCGCGACGTAGTCGGAGGAGCGGACCTTCAGCGTCTCGGCGCGGACCACGCGGGCGTACGACGGCCAGGTGACGAGCGAGATCGCGACGATGCTCGTGCGCACCCCCGGATCGAACACGACCGCGAGGATCACGGCCAGGATCACCGGAGGGATCGACAACTGCATGTCGGCGATGCGCATCATCACGGTCGGCACCACGCGTCCGCCCGTCCCGGCGATCAAACCCCACACGAGCCCGAACAACGCTGCCGCCGCGACGCTGACGACGACCACGAGCAGCAGCGGTCTCGTGCCCGCGATCAGCCGCGAGAGCACGTCCCGGCCGAGCTCGTCGGAGCCGAGCACGTAACGACCGAACCGTCCGCTGCGCATCGGCGGGATCAACGTGTCGCGCAACCGCTGCTTGCCGGGATCCTTCGGAGCCAGCAAGCTGCCGGTGACGGCGGTGATCACGGCGATGGCGACGACGACCGTCGCGATGACGACGGCGAACGTCGGCCGCCGGCCACGACCACGGCGACGTGCCACGGACGGCTCGGGCGGGACCGCGCCGATCGAGACCTCGGCAGCGAGGACGTGGGTCATCGGACCACCGCCGTTCTGGTGCGCGGGTCGGCCAGCTCGTAGAGCAGGTCGACCAGGGTGTTGATGGTGATGAACGCGACCGCGTAGACGACGGCGATGGCCTGCACGACGGGGAAGTCGCGTTGCTCGACCGCGTCGATCATGAGGTTGCCGAGGCCCGGCCACGAGAAGATCCGTTCGACGATGACCGAACCGCCGATCAGGCTCGCCACGGACAGGCCGGCCACCGTGATCACCGGCAGCGCAGTGCTCGGGAGGATGTGGGAGATCGCCAGCCGGCCCTTGCCGAGTCCCTTCGCCCGTCCGAGGCGTACGTGGTCCTGTGATTGGACCTCGAGCGCGGAGGCGCGCGTGATCCGGAAGATCACCGCGAGTTGGAACGACCCGAGCGCGATCATCGGCAGGACGAACGAACGCCAGCCGTTCATCCCGCCGGTGGGCGTCCAACCGAGCTTCACCGAGACGAGCAGGATCAGCACCGGCGCCATCCAGAACGCCGGGACCGCCTGACCGACGAGCGAGCCCGTCATCATCACGCGGTCCGGGAGACGACCGCGGTAGCTCGACGCGACGAGCCCTGCGCCGACGCCGAGGATGATCGCGAACGTGGCGGCGACGGCAGCAAGCGCCAACGTCGACGGGAGGTGGTCCCAGACGAGGCTCGCCGCGCTCTGGTGCCAGTAGTACGACTTGCCGAAGTCACCGTGGACCGCGTCCCTGAGGAACGAGCCGTACTGGCGGATCAGCGGACGATCCAGGCCGAGCTGCGCCCGCGTCAGATCGATCTGCGACTGCGGCGCGTTGGGAGGCGCCATCAGCTTCGCCGGATCGCCGCTGAGCCGGGCGAGCACGAAGACGAGCGTCAGCACACCGACCAGGCTGACGATGGCGGACACGAGGATGAGCGCGACGCGACGGACGACGTTCATCGCCGACCTCCTTTCTGGTGCGCACGGTTCGGATGGGTGACCGTCCGCCCGACTGCCGCGTCACGCGGCAGCCGGGCCGGGGTCTGTCAGCTCGCAGGAGCGATGTCGTTCATCCGCGTGTACGGGATGCCGAAGTACGGCTGCCAGTTCACGGACTTCCTCATCGCGAAC
>JAODBQ010000586.1 GCA_025464045.1 Ilumatobacteraceae bacterium | reverse complement strand
GCGCGCCCCAGCCGGAGGCCGCCATCAACCTGCGCCACTCGATCAGCGGCCGATCGGGATCCCAGTTCTCCTGGATCCACGAACGCACCTCAGCCTCCACCGCCCCACGTGTGGCGTCCCCTGCCGTCATCCGGCCATCTTGGCGCGCCACACCGGGGCGACGCATCACCGGCTGGCCGACCGTCAGTTGCGCGGCACCTTCGACCAGGATTGGTCCTTGTCGACTCGCGGTTCGCCGGGGAGCCCGAGCACCTGCTCGCCGAGGATGTTGCGCATGATCTCGGACGTGCCGCCCTCGATCGAGTTCGCACGGACACGGAGGAACGCGTAGCCCACCCCGCGGCTCGCGCCGCTGACGTCGAGCATCTCCGGCCGGCGGAACGTGTAGTCGAACCCGACGAGACCGGCCGCACCCTGCAGCGTCACGCAGAGGTCGTAGACGTCCTTGTTCAGCTCGGCCATGGCCAGCTTGGCGATCGATCCGCCGGGGCCCGGGTTGCCGACCTTGGCGGCCGCCGCGGTGCGCTGGTTGGACAACCGCGCGACCTCGCCGCGGACCCACAACCGCATCAGCGCGTCGCGGCGCGCCGGCGTGCGCGCCGCGGCGTCGAGCCCTTGCCAGACCTCCACCGCGTCGTTCGCGCTGCCGCCGCGCACCACTCGGCCGCCGCCCTCGCCGCCGCCGATCGCGGTGCGCTCGTTCATCAACGTCGTCAGCGCGACGCGCCAACCCTCGCCGACGGCGCCGATGCGGTTGGCGTCGGGGATGTGCGCGTCGGTGAGGTAGACCTCGTTGAACTCCGCCTCACCGGTGATCTGGCGCAGCGGGCGGACCTCGACGCCGGGCGAGTGCATGTCCACGGCGAAGTACGTCATCCCCTTGTGCTTGGGTGCCTCGGGATCGGTGCGGGTGACGAGCATCCCCCAGTCGCCGAGGTGGGCGAGGGTGTTCCAGACCTTCTGACCGTTGACGAGCCACTCGTCGCCGTCGCGCACCGCACGGCACGCCAGACCGGCGAAGTCGGAGCCGGCTCCGGGCTCCGAGAACAGCTGGCACCACCGCTCCTCGCCGGTGAACATCGGCCGCAGGAACCGTCGCTTCTGGTCGTCGGTGCCCCACGTGGCGATGGTCGGGCCGGCCAGGGCGATGAAGAACGTGGTCGGATCCTGTGGCCCTGCACCCGCGGCGCGCAGCCGGCGCTCGACGAGCCGGTTGAGGTCCGGGCGCACGTTCAGACCGCCGAAGCCCTCGGCGAAGTGCACCCACGCGACTCCGTGGTCGTAGCGCGCGCCGCGGAACGCAATCGGATCCGTGGTGCGTGGATCGTGCGCCGCGAGGAGCGCATCGATGGCCGCATCCACCTTCGCGGCCTCGGCGTCGGACGGTTCGACGCCGGACTTCGGCGCGGCAGGTTCGGTGATGGTCACGTCGCGCATGTTCGCGCGTCCCGGCGTCGAGATGTGCCGCTGGGCGGATGCGTAGGCTTCGCGACGTTGACTCCGAGCTCGTGGGACCTCATCGGGCGCGTCGCCCTGGCAGGCGGCATCACCGCGCTGCTCGGCCTCGAACGTGAGCTCAGCCGGCATCCGGCCGGCATCCGCACCCACGCCCTCGTCGGCATCGGCGCGGCGTTGTTCACCATCGCCGGTGCGTACGGCTTCGGCCCGAACCACGACCCGTCGCCCACACGCGTCGCCGCGCAGGTGGTCACCGGCATCGGCTTCCTCGGGGCCGGCACGATCCTGCGCCAGCGGGACAAGATCAAGGGGCTCACGACCGCGGCGACGCTGTGGCTCGCTGCCGGGTTGGGCCTGTCGGCGGGAGCGGGCCTGGTCTCGCTGACCGTCGCCACGTTCGTGATGGCCCTGCTGGTCCTGCTCGCCGTCCACATCACCGATCCGCTGATCGCCAGGTACCACCGCCGTCAGGACGAACGGCACCCCGATCCGCACGAGCTGCCCGACCCGGAGCTGTAGCCGGCTGCCTGCACCATGCGACCCGGACGCAGACGCCCTTCTACAGTGCCGAAGCGCCGGTACCGAACCGCGACCGGACTACAGGAGGATCGCATGGCCATTGGACGCTTCCCGGTGGAGGCAGGGCACATCATGATGTTCGCCCGCTCGATCGCCGACCCCAACCCCGTGTACTACGACGAGGAGGCCGCCACGGCGGCCGGACTCGACGGCATACCGGCTCCGCCGACGTTCGTCCAGGCGAGCGCACAGTTCGATCCGGACTACTTCCTGCGTCCGAAGGTCGGCCAGCCGTGGTTCGGTTCCGGCAAGAACGCCACCAGCCTGCCGCCGAAGGAAGGCGGGAGCGCCGGAGGAGGCGGTGGCGGCGGCGGCCTCCACGCCGAGCAGCACTACGAGTACCACCGGCCGCTCGTCGCCGGAGAGGTGCTCAGCGCGACGGTCAAGGACGGCAAGACGTGGGAGAAGGAGGGCCGCCGCGGCGGGACCCTCTCGTTCAGCGAATCGATCATCGAGTACCGCAACCCGGCTGGCGAGCTCGTCGTCACCGCTCGCGGCGTCGGTGTGCGCACCGGAAAGGTGGTGGGGTGATGAAGGTCGACGAGGTGAAGGTCGGC
>JAODBQ010000559.1 GCA_025464045.1 Ilumatobacteraceae bacterium | reverse complement strand
ATGCGAGCGGCGAGCTCCCGACCCGTCAGAACGAGTGGTAGCCGCCATCGATGGTGACCACGTCACCGGTGTGGTACGAGCTCGCGCTGCTGGCGAAGTAGACCGCCATCCCGCCGAAGTCGGCGGGCTTGCCCCAGCGCCGCACCGGCACGCGCGAGAGCACCTTGTCGACGAACTTCTCCTGCTCGAACGCGGGCGCCGTCATCGCGCTCTCGATCCAGCCGGGCAGGATCGAGTTGCACCTGATCCCGTACCTGGCCTCCTCGACGGCGATCGCCTTGGTCATCGAGATCAGTGCTGCCTTGCTGCCGCCGTAGTGCTGGCCGCGCTGCTGGCCGTACAGCGCGGAGCCCGAGGTGGTGAACACCACCGAACCACCGTCACCCTGCTTGATCATCTGCTTCACCGCTTCTTGCGACGTGTAGAACGCGCCGTCGAGGTTCACCCGCATCACGCGGTGCCACTCCTCGTCGGTCATCCCGACGAAGCTCGGAGCCTTGCCGCTGACGCCGGCGTTGACGAAGCACGAATCGACCCGACCCAGCTGCTCGACCGTCGCCTGGAACGAGTTGACGACCTCCTCCTGCTCCCCGACGTCGCAGACGAGGTCGAGGACCTCGCCACCGTGGGAGCGCAGCTGCTCCGCGGCGGCCGCGTTCTTGGTCGCGTTGGTGCCCCAGATGGAGACGGCGGCGCCGTGCGCGGCAAGTGCATCGGCCATCCCGAGCCCGATGCCGCTGTTGCCACCGGTGACGACGGCGACGTGTCCACTGAGATCGAAGATGGGTGAAGCCATGCGGCCGACCGTATCCGGGACGTCGCTGCTCGCGGGGGCTGGGCCAGCGGGAGCTAGCGTCAACAGGGATGGCGTTGCAGGAGATCCGTCGACCAGCTGATCTGCGCGACCTCTCGTACGAGGCGCTCGACGAGTTGTGTGGCGAGATCCGTGACTTCGTGGTGCAGGCCGTTGCCGAGACAGGTGGTCATCTCGGCTCCAACCTCGGCGCCGTCGAGCTGACCTTGGCCCTGCACCGCGTGTTCGATTCGCCGACGGACGCGATCCTGTGGGACACCGGCCACCAGGCCTACATCCACAAGATCGTCACCGGCCGTCAGAACCACTTCCAGGGCCTGCGCCAGGCCGGCGGACTCTCCGGGTACCCGAACCGCGAGGAGAGCGCGCACGACTTCGTCGAGAACAGCCACGCCTCGACCAGCCTCTCCTACGCGTACGGCATGGCCGTGGCCCGCGACGCCGGCGCCAACGAGCATCGCCACATCGTCGCCGTGATCGGCGACGGCTCGATGACGGGTGGGATGGCGTACGAGGCGCTGAACAACATCGGCCACTCGCGTCAACGGGTGGTCATCGTCCTCAACGACAACGGCCGCAGCTACGCGCCGACGATCTCCAACCTGATCGCCACCGTCACCTCACCCGAACGGGGCTTTGTCGAGCACCCGAGCCTGCCCGACCGGATCACCGGACGCCTCGCGCACAGCCTCACCAACATCCGCCAGAACCCGGTCTACGTCCGTCGGCAGCGCCGGATCGAGCAGTTCCTGCGCGAGCTGCCGTACGTCGGGCCACAGGCGGAGAAGAGCGTCGACGCGTTCAAGGCCGCCGTGCGCGAGTTCCTCCAGCCGCCGTCGTTCTTCGAGGCGCTCGGCATCCGCTACGTGGGTCCGGTGGACGGCCACGACATCGGCGAGCTCGAGCAGACCCTGGAGAACGCGGTGGAGCTGTCCGCGGAGGGCCCGATCCTCGTCCACGTGCTGACCGAGAAGGGTCGTGGCTACCCGCCGGCCGAGGACGACGACGAGAAGCACCTCCACGACGCGCCCGTCTTCGATCCTCTCATCGGGCCGCCGAAGGCCGTGCCCACCGGATACACCCAGGCGTTCGCCGAGGCGATCATCAAGGAGGCCGAAGCCAACCCGAAGCTCGTCGCGATCACCGCGGCGATGCCCGGACCCACCGGCCTGATCCCGTTCGAGGCGCGCTTCCCGGACCGGTTCTTCGATGTCGGCATCGCGGAGCAGCACGCCGTGACGGGTGCCGCCGGCATGGCCATGGGCGGCTTGCGTCCCGTCGTCGCGATCTACAGCACGTTCCTCAACCGCGCGTGGGACCAAGTGGTCTACGACGTCGCGCTGCACCGGCTGCCGGTCGTGTTCGCGCTCGATCGAGCCGGGATCACCGGCGACAACGGACCGAGCCACCACGGCGTCTACGACATGGCACTGCTGTCGAAGGTGCCCGGGATGCGCGTCCTCGCGCCGAGCAGCGCCCAAGAGCTGCACGCGATGTTGCACGACGCGATCCAGCTCGCCGAGGAGGGGCCGGTCGCGATCCGCTACCCCAACGGATCGGCGCCGCAGGTCGGCGAGCACGACGTCGGGGTCGGCCTGCTCGCCCGCCGGTTGCGCGAGGGCGACGGCTCCGTGTGCATCCTGGCGATCGGCAAGCTCGTCAATGCGGCGGCGAAGGCCGCCAAGCTGCTCGAGCAGCAGGGCATCGAGGCCACGGTCTGGGACGTCCGCTGCTGCGCACCGCTCGATCCGGCGATGATCGCCGACGCGGCGCGCCACGGCGCTGTCATCACCTGCGAGGACGGCGTGCGCGCGGGCGGGATCGGGATGACGATCGCCGACGAGGTGCACGCGATCTCCGTGCCCGTGCCGGTGACCGTCCTCGGCGTGCCGACGCGGTTCATCCCCCAGGGCAAGCCCGATCGGATCCTCGCGCAGCTCGGGCTCGACGCGGACGGCCTCGTCGCGACGGCTCGCGCCGCCGTCGGCCGCTGACGAGTGCACCGATGACCGACGACGATTCGGGCCGCCGCGACCGCGCCGACGTCGATCACCTCGCCGGCGATCTGCACCTCGCGACCGAGCTCGAGTTCGCGCTCGCGCTCGCCGACGCGGCCGACGCGGTGTCGCTGCCGTACTTCGTCAACCGCTCGTTCCACCTCGACTGGAAGGCCAACCACACCGAGGTCACCGAAGCCGACCGCGAGACGGAGACCGCGATCTCGTCACGCGTCCTGCTCGAACGGCCGCGGCACGGCTTGTTCGGCGAGGAGCACGGTCTCGTCGGTGAGGCCGGTTCGGCGTGGCGCTGGATCATCGATCCGATCGACGGCACGAGCAACTTCGTTCGTGGCATCCCGGTCTGGGCCACGTTGATCGCACTGGTGCATGACGACGAGCCGGTCGTCGGCGTCGTGTCGGCACCCGCGCTCGGCGGACGCCGGTGGTGGGCGGCCAAGGGGCTCGGCGCGTTCGCCAACGGGCGTCGCTGTCGGGTGTCCGACGTCGACACGCTCGACGACGCACAGGTCAGCGTGACGTTCTCGTCGGGCTGGGACGACCTCGGCCGCAGCGCCCAGCTGTTGCAGTTGCAACAACATGCCTACCGGGCTCGAGGCTTCGGCGACTTCTGGCAGCACATGCTCGTGGCCGAAGGGGCGATCGACCTCGCCGTGGATGCCGTCGGGCTCGCTCCCTACGACCTGGCCGCGGTGATGGTCGTGGTCGAGGAAGCAGGCGGCACGTTCACCGATCGCAACGGCGTTCGCACGTTCCAGCACGACACCGCGGTGTCCTCGAACGGGCGGCTCCACCACCACATCTCATCGTTGGCCGACGGCTGACGACGGGCGAGCCGCAGCGGCGCGGCGGTCCCGGCTCCCCGCCGGCTCAGCCGTGCGCGTCGGACGCGGTCCGCACGTTGGTCACGAAGCAGAACTCGTTGCCCTCGGGATCGAGCATCACCTGGAACGTGCCGTACGCGTCGTGGTGTATCCGGCCGAACACCGTGGCGCCCTGGGAGACGGTGGCGGCACAGGCCATCGCGAGGTCGATCACGTCGACGTCGAGGTGGAGCCGGTTCTTGCCGGCCTTCGCCTCAGGCACCCGCTGGAACGCCATCGGCACGCCACCGGCCGTCCGGATGGAGACCCACTCGTCGCTCTCGCGCAGCACGATGCCCCCGAGCACCGACAGCCAGAACGGGGCGAGCCGTTGCGGATCGCGACAGTCGAACACGATCTCGTCGAGCGAGCCGATCGGGTTCATCGGCAACGCTCGGCGATCTCGACGACATGAGCGACCAGGTCGTGGACGTCGCGGTGCTCCGTGGCCGACAGCGGCTGTGCCGCCACCCGCCCGTCGACGATCGGCCCGATCCGCAGTCGACCTGACCGATACCTCGCACCGAGATCCATCCGGCGAGCCTACGATCCCCGCCTCGCACGCGACACCGCGAACCGTGCATCTCACTGGGCCTCGCCCGTCGCCGGCGCGTAGCCTGGCCGGGATGACCGAGCAGGCCGAACCCTCCGCCGCCGAACAGCAGCCGGCGACACGGGCCATCACGGCAGGGCGCGGCCACAGCCGATCGTCCCTGGCGCCGGCGCTGTGGGCGTCGAGCACGTGGGAGAGCACCGGGCTCGAGGACGCCAACCGGCGTGCGCTCGGCGTGCGCTCGCAGGAGTTCTACGGCCGCTACGCCAACCCCACCGTGCGCTCGTTCGAGGAGGCAGTCGCCGCGCTCGAGGGTGCCGAGGATTCGTTGGCGTTCGCCTCGGGCATGGGCGCACTGACGACGGTGGTGCTCGCGCTGTGCTCCGCAGGCGATCACATCGTCGCCCAGCGGCAGCTCTACGCAGGCACGCTCGCCTTCCTGCAGGGCCCGTGCCAGCGGTTCGGGATCGACGTGACGCTCGTCGACGGCACCGTGCCCGGCGCCTTTGCCGAGGCCGTGCGGCCCGGACGGACGATGCTCGTGCTCGCCGAGACGCCGTCCAACCCGCGGCTCGAGCTCGTCGACCTCGACGAGCTCGGCGCGCTGCGCGGGCCGTTCACGGTCGTCGATTCGACGTTCGCCACCCCGCTCGGCCAGCAGCCGCTCGCCCACGGCGTACACCTCTCGCTGCACTCGGCCACGAAGGGGATCGCCGGCCACAACGACGCGACGCTCGGGGTGATCTCGGGCGAGCGCGAGCTGCTCGATTCGATCTGGGCGTACTCGGTGCTCCACGGCGCCACGCCGTCGCCGTTCGACGCCCTCAACGCGCTGCGCGGCATTCGCACGCTGGCCGTTCGCACGAACCAGCAGTCCGCCACCGCGCTGCGGTTGGCCGAGGCGTTCGCCGACCACCCAGCGATCAGCGCCGCGCACTACCCCGGCCTGTCCACACACCCGCAGTTCGATCTCGCGAAGCGGCAGATGCGCAACCCGGGCACCGTGCTGGCCATCGACCTCGGCGGTGGCCGAGCGGCCGCGGATGCGTTGCTCTCCCGCGTGCGGATCGCCCGGGTGGCGACGTCGCTCGGCGGCCCGGAGACCCTCGTCTGCCACCCGGCCACGTCCACGCACGCCAGCCTCACCCCCGCCGAGGCCGCGCTGATGGGCGTCACCGAGGGCCTGCTGCGGATCTCCGTCGGCCTGGAGGATCCGTGCGACCTCCTCGCCGACTTCGCCCACGCGCTCGGCTGATGTGCCCGCTGACGGACCGTGCCGCCGGGGCCTGCTCGTGTGTCCTCGCTGCACGCTGCCCGGGCGGACCGTGGCGGGCCGTTGGCGGACCGTTGACGAGCCGTTGGTGACGGACTGATGGCGCGGGTGCTGTGCCTGCACGGGATGGGCGGGACGGGCGCGACGATGTGGCCGCTCGTCGCTGCGCTGGGCGCGGCCGGCCACACGACGATGGCTCCGACGTTGCCCGGCCACGGGGGCAAGCCGGAGGACCTGCTCGGTGTGACGTGGGCGGACTGGGTCGACGCCGCGCTCGCGTGGCCAGCCGACGTGGTGGTCGGTCAGTCGATGGGCGGTTCGCTCGCGCTCGCCGTGGCCGCCACCGGCGCGTGCCGTGCGGTCGTCGCGATCAACCCGTTGGCGCCCGACGCCGACGCCGTCGACGGCCTCGAATGGCGCCTGTCACGCGGGCACGAGTGGATCGAGGACGTGCCCGTGCTCGCCGACGAGATCGCCTACGCACGCCTGCCGATCGCCGCCCTGCTGGCGATGACCGTCGGCGTTGCCGGCGTCGATCTCGCAGCGGTGACGCAACCCGCGCTGCTGGTGTCGAGCGTCCACGACGATGTCGTCGACCCGGCGAGCGCCGACCTGATCGCACGCGCCCTGCGCGGTCCGGTCCGGCGGGCATCGCTCGACCGCGGCGGTCACGTCGCCACCCTCGACGCCGACCGCACCCGCCTCGCGACCGCCGTCGAGACCTTCATCCGCACCCACCTGTGATCCTCGGCGATGGGGCCTCAGCGGGGAACGCCGGTCCGCGCGGGTGGTCGCCAACGTTCGCGTGAGCGCACAGACCATCTGCACGTTCGTGCGCTCACCCAAGCGCACAGGGCCGCTCCGCAGACGGACGTCCACGTCGCCGGCCACGTTCGTCCCGCCGGCCCGTCGCCCACCCCGCACTCCGA
>JAODBQ010000540.1 GCA_025464045.1 Ilumatobacteraceae bacterium | reverse complement strand
GAGCAGGCCGTCGAGGTCGTCGTCAGGGTCGAACACCGGTCGCCACGGCGCCTCGTCGGGGGCCGCCGTTGCCGCGGTCCCGTCGGACGGCATCTCCGCCACGAGGTCCGACGACGGCTCCGACGGCTCCGACGGCGACGGAGTGGTCGTGGCAGCGTTGGTGGTCGTAGCGTCGGGGGTGGTCGTCGCGTCGGGGGTGGTCGTCGCGTCGGGGGTGGTCGTCGCGTCGGTCGTGGTCGTCGCGGCCCGCGCCACCGCGGGCTCCGATTGGACGACGCGCTCGGCCCGCACGGTCGCCTCGCGGAGCTCGAGCTGCGTCCCGGCCGGCACGGGCGGCGGCACCCGCCGGGATGGTTCGCGCGGCGCTGGCTTGACGGTCGCCGGTGCCCGGAACAGCCGTGGGATCGCCTCGCGCCGGTCGTCCAGCGTCCACCGCAGCGGGACCACCATCGCGTCCGCGTGACGGCGGCAGAGCACGCCCGGTCGAGTGGGGTCGGCGACGTCGAGCACGGCGATCCACACCGTGAGGGTGTCGGCATCGATGCCGTAGGCGACGTCGGCCGGCTGCGAACAACCAGGGCGCTCGCACAGACGGGGCATCGGCACCACAACCTACCGCCGAGGGCCTGTTCCTGGAGGTGATCGCGGGCGCGGTCACGCGTGGTCGCAGCGGCGGACACGAACCGATCAGGTGCGGTTGAGCGACGGCGCGAGGACGCATCTCGTGCGCTTTCGAACCTCGGCCCGGGCGTTCAGTCGACTTGCTCGCCTGTCGAGCTGCTCCCCAGTTCAAGCAAACGCGCGTGCACGAGACGAACCGCCATCGAGCCCTCCCCGACCGCCGAGGCGACGCGCTTGATCGATCCGCTGCGCACGTCGCCCACCGCGAAGACACCGCTTCTCGTGGTCTCCAACATCATCGGCGTCCGGCGTTGGGGAGGTCGGTCGGCGAGCGCCCGAGCTGCGTCAGCGCCGGTCAGGACGAACCCCCGCTCGTCGAGGGCGATCTCGTTCGCGAGCCAGCCTGCCTGTGGCTCGAAGCCGATGAACACGAACAGCGCCTTGGCCGGCAACTCGCGTCGCATCCCTGTCGTGTGGTCGAGCACGGTCACGGACTCGAGGTCGATGTCCCCCGAGCAGTCGCAGACCTCACTGTTGCGGATGACCTCGATGCGATGGTCGCGCTCGACGCGGTCGGCGAGGTAGCGCGACATGTCGCGCGCCAGGTCGTCGTGGCGCAGGATCAGTTGGACCGCGACGGCGCGCTGGGCGAGGAAGACCGCCGCTTGGCCGGCGGAGTTACCGCCACCGACGACGACGACCGGAGCGCCGAGGCACTGGCGGGCCTCGACCAGCGTTGCCGCATAGAACACGCTCGAGCCCTCCAAGCGGTCGAGGCCTGGCACGGCGAGACGCCGGTACCAGGCGCCCGTGGCGATGATGACGGTTCGAGCACAGACCGTGCTCTGGTCATCGAGGCCGATGACGTGGCGCTCGCCATCGAGGGCGAGGGATGAAGCCTGCGCCGCCACCGAGATGCGCACACCGAACTTCTCGGCTTGGATGATCGCGAGCTCGGCGAGCTCGCCGCCGGAGATCCCGGAGGGAAACCCGAGGTAGTTCTCGATTCGCGACGACCTCGCCGCTTGGCCACCGGGCGCGATGCCGTCGAGGAGCACGGTGTCGAGACCCTCCGACGCCCCGTACACCGCGGCTGCCAGGCCGGCCGGACCAGCGCCGATGATGACGAGATCGCAGCAGTCGTCGTTGGGGGCGTCGTCCCGGAGCCCGACGGCGCGCGCGAGCTCGGCGTTGCTCGGGTTGCGCAGCACCGTGGACGCTGGGTGGATGACGATCGGGGTCTCCGCCGGCGTGACGCCGAACTGGCGGAGCAGCGCCTCTGCGCCCTCGTCGTCCTCGACGTCGAGGAACGTGTGCGGAACCTGGTTGCGGGCCGCGAACTCGCGGAGCCGGCGAGTGTCTTCCGAGAACCGTGAGCCGATGATGCGGAGGCCAGTTCCGGCCTCGAGCAGGACCGCTCGGCGCAGCAGGAAGCCCCGCAGGAGGAAGTCGCCGAGGCTCCCGCCCTCGGCGACGAGCTCGCGCACTCGCTGTGCTGGAACGACGAGCACCTCACCGGGACGATCGACGACCGCCGACACGAAGAGCGTTTGTCCGGTCAGCATCCCGATCTCTCCGAGGTACCGGCCCGGCCCGTGAACGGCCAGCACCCGCTGATCGGGTCCCTCACCCTCGACGATCTTCACGGTCCCGGCGAGCACCACGAAGAAGTCACAACGCGGGTCCCCCTGTCGGAACAGGACATCGCCCGTCTGCGTCGCCCGCCGTTGGCCCATGGCCGAGAGGGTGGCGATCTGCTCGGGACTGAGCCGCGGATGCGCACCGCGTAGATCCGGGGTCTCCTCCGGGACGGCGTCCTGGGTCGTCATGCACCGACTGTGCCGACTTCGGCCACAGTGCGCACCACGCGTCCGCGTAGACGCCCGCGCGCTTCTCACCGGCAAGAAGCGCGGCCGAACCCGGCAGCGCGGACGGCACCACCGCCGCAGGAGCATGGGTAGGGCAGCGCCAGGCATGCAGTGCGGAAGCCAGAAACCCTTACGCGTACGCGGGATGTCGGGGCGGGGTGGGCGGCGCGACCCTGGAGGAACACCACATCTCCGAGGAGGACACCTGACATGACGTTGCTCCAGCAGTTCTGGCGTTGGCTGATCGTTCGGGGCGTCGCAGCCGTCATCTTCGGCATCCTGGCTCTCGCCTGGCCGGGCTTGACCGTGCTGGTGCTCGTCCTGCTGTTCGGCGCGTACGCCATGGTCGACGGCATCTCGTCGCTGGTCGCTGTCCTCACCAAGGCGAGCGGCACCGAGGGGCGACGAGGCTGGTTCACATTGATCGGAGTGATCAGCGTCGCGGCGGCCATCGTGACCTTCGCATGGCCCGGCATCACCGCCCTTGCGCTGCTGTACGTGATCGCCGCGTGGGCGATCGCCGCCGGCACCCTCCAGCTCGTGGCCGCCATCCAGTTCCGCAAGGAGATGACCAGGGAATGGCTCCTCGCACTGAGAGGTGTGCTCGACGTCGTGGTCGGCATCGCGCTGTTCATCTGGCCGGGCGCAGGAGTCTTGGCGATCACCTGGTTGATCGGTTGGTTCGCCATCGTCGGTGGTGTGTTCACTGTCGCCGAGGCGCTCCGGGTGCGCGGCCTCGAGCGGACCGTCGAGTCGGTGATCTCTCCGACGGGGACTCCGATGCGTCCCTCGTCTGCACGATGAGGAGCGTCCCGTGTCTCGTTCCGTCAGTGTCCTGACACATCGGGGAAGCGAGCGGCGAGGCGCGTTCGGGCCGGTCGACGACGAGGCACTTGTCGCCGGCGCGGAGGCCCCCGTCCAGGAGCGCGCACTGCATGGTGCGCCTGGCAGGGCAACTTCCGCTGCCTCGTCAATGGTCGGCGGGATCGAGCTCGAGCGTTTCGCGCACACGCCAGGCGCGACAGGCGAGCTGCAGGTTGAAGCGTGTGTCGGGGTCGGACAGGTCGGCGCCGGTCACCTCGCGGATGCGGCCGAGGCGGGCCTTCAACGTGCTGCGATGCACGGCGAGCATCGTTGCCGTGGCGTCGTAGTTGCCACCACGTTCGAGGTAGGAGTGCAGGGTCGGCACGAGGTGGGTCCCGCGTTGGGCGTCGTGGTCGAGCAAGGCGCCCAGCCACTGGCGGACAAGGCGTTCGGACGCTCCGAGGTCGTCGGTCGCGCCCAGCACCTGGTACACGCCCAAGTCGTCGAAGCGAACGGCGCCGTCCCCGCCCAGGAACGCTGGTTGCAGCCGCACCGCGAGCTGCGCCTCGCGCCACGACCGCCGGTAATGGCCAGGCGACGTGCACGATCCACCGACGCCGACCCGACACGACTCGCCGAGAGAGGCCATCACCGCTGACCTGAACTCCGCCCAGGAGGGCTCGGCGTCGGCGAGCACCACGACCCCGGTCCCCCGAGGCGCCAGGAAGCTCCCGCAGCTGAGGTCGCGAGCGACGCGTCGGACGGCGTGGAAGAAGCGGTCGCGGTCGGTGAAGCTCCGCGCATCCACCACGACCACGCGGCGGGAGCGACTCAGGTCGTAATCGAGCGCCTGTGCGAGCTCCACTCCCATCTCCACCCGATCAGCGTCCGCATCGAGCAAGGCGTCGACGAGATCGCGTTGGCGGCGATGGCCGGTCTCGTCCAATCGCCTGACCCGGGCGAGCTCGATCGCGAGCACCGTCGCCGCATGCTCGAGCGCGACGAACTCGGCGGCGCCGGCTCGCTCCTCCGGGTCGATCAACACCAGCACCCGAACCAGCTCGTGATCCGGTCGCGACAGCACGATGACCCGCTCGCCAACGCGGATCGCCCGACCAGCCTCGTCCGCTCGCCGGAGCAGGTCGGCCCGCCGCCTGGGCGTGTCGGCCAGCGGGGGATCGCCGTGATCGGGCCCGGCTCGCGAGCTCACCCGGCCGTCGCCGTCCTCGATGAGCGTGGTGAGGCCGGTGAGCTCGTGGACCGCGCGGGCGATGCCGTCCACTCCCTCGCCGGCGAGCGCAACAGCGGTGAGCCGATCGTGGATCTCCATGCTCCGGCGGAGGAGCTCGTTCGCCGTCAACAGCTCTGCCGAGACCTCTCGCTCGTTGGCGTGCACACGGGCGTCCGCCAGCGCAACGCTCGTCTGCTGTGCGAGGAGGCGGACGAGGTACTGCTCGTTCGGGCTCGGCTCGACGGCAGCACCGACCACGAGCCACCCGCCGTCGAGGCCGCGGCTCGCCATCGGAACTGCCGACGCCCAGTGCTGGCCGGCCACCGTGACGGCGCCACCGTCACGTGGGAGGGTGCTCAAGTCGGCGATGAGGTCGTCGCCGGGCGCGGGCATCCCGGCCGGCGTCTTGAAGAGGCCACCGAGGGCCACGGCGACCACCATGCAACGACCGATCGAGGGCACCGCGCCCGTGGCGAGCTCGAGGATCCGTTCCTCGCCGACATCGCCAGCCATCATCGTCGAGAGCGCCAGCAGCCCGCGCAACGACGAGAGCTGTTCACGCGCCCACCGGTCGTCGGC
>JAODBQ010000528.1 GCA_025464045.1 Ilumatobacteraceae bacterium | reverse complement strand
CGCCGCGAGCTCTCCAGGTGGGCGGCCGACGAGCGCGACGTAGAGCTCGTCGTGGAGCACCTCCACGCCCCCCGCGACGAGGCTCGCGCGCCGATCCTCGGTGAGCAACCCCAGCGCGATCGCCGCGTCGGCGAGCCGCTCGACGGTCGCGCCGGAGACGAAGACCAGCTCGTCGTACACGTCCCACCAGAACTCCGGCTGGTCGAGCAGGCCGGTGACGATGAAGATCGTCGCCGGTGCGTCGTGACGCTCCATGATCTTCACCGCGTTGCTGAGGTTGTCGACGTACCCGTCGTCGAACGTGAGGGAGAACACCGGCTCGCGACGCACGCAACGTTGCACCGACGACGCCTGGAGCGACGTCTCCAACGGCTCGATCCGTCCGAGGTCGTTCATCACCGCGAGCTGTGCATCGAAGTTCGCCGGCGAGACCGCCAGCGACCACGGGTCGCACGGCGGCTGGGCCACCCGGTGGTAGGCCAGCACCGCCCGACGTCCGACGACCCGGCGCCCGACGCGTCGAGCCACGCCGCGCGAGATGCGCCGGGACTGGCGGATCGTCGTCGAACGCGCCGTCGTCAACCTGCCGCGAGACATCCGAGCAGCCTAGTGATGCGTCGCCGGGCGGACGCTCGTGCGCTCGTCGCGACGGCGGCGGCTGCCGCGGGCTCAGGCCTTGGTGAGCGAGCCGTCCGCGACGAGGGCGTCGAGCTGGCGGGTGAGGACCTTCGAGAACGACGGATGGGTCATCAGCCAGAACGTGTCGCGCTGGATCCCGTCGAGCACCAGGCGGCCGACCTCGTCCGGGTCCATGCCCTTGTCGAGCATGGCCTGCACGTTGGCGCCGGCCTTGCCCTCTGACGTGCTGTTGCTCCGCGGCGTGGCCTTGCTCGGCCGGTAGGTGACCGAGTGGCGGCTGATGTCGGTGTTGATCGGACCCGGGCAGAGGACCGACGCGCGCACCGGGCTCTTGCGGCCGCGCAGGTCGCGCTCGAGCGTCGTCATCAGCGCGACCGCGCCGTGCTTGGCGACGTTGTACGCGCCCATGAACCCGCCGCCGATCAGCCCGGCGAGCGAAGCGGTGGTGTTGATGTGCCCCTCGCCCTGCTCCTCCATGATCGGCAGGAACGTCTTGACGCCGTAGATCGGACCCCACAGATCGACGTCGATGATCCACCGCCAATCGTCCAGGCGGATGTTCGCCGTCGGGGTGGGGATGCCGATGCCGGCGTTGTTGCACAGCACGTGCACCGCACCGAACCGGTTCAACGTCGCCGCCGCCAGCGCCTCGACCTGGTCGAGCTGCGCGACGTCGCACGACTGTCCGGCCACCTCGACACCCCGCCCGGTCAGCTCGGCGATCGTCTGCGCGAGCATCGCCTCGTCGAGATCGGCGAGCATCAGCTTCATCCCGGCGTCGGCGAACGCCCGCGCCATGCCCCGACCGATCCCGCTCGCCCCACCTGTGATGACCGCGACGCGTCCCGATGTCTCCATCCCGCGGAAGCTAGCGGAGCGCCGACGAATCCAGGGAGGCGTAGACCGCGCGCAGGATGGTGTGGGCGCGATCGTCGCCGACGGTGCCCTCGCCCATGCGGTTCATCACGTACGCCATCGTCATCCCGGCGTCGACGTCGTTGACGACCAACGAGCCGCCCCAGCCACCCCAGTAGCAGACCCGCTCGTTCGGGCTGATCGGGGCGCGCGGCGAGTTGAGCCCGTAGCCGACGCCGAACGTGACGCCGATCCCGAGCACGAGGTCACGCCCCGCAGCCTGCACGTCGAAGATCCGCTCGACGATCTCCTTCGACAGCAGTTCGACGCCGCGGGTCGAGCCGCCGGCCGAGACGACCGACTGGGCGAGTGCCACCCCGCGGGCGTTGCCGTGGCCGCCGGCCGCGGGGATCTCGGCGCGCCGCCAGGGGATCTCCCACGACTGCTCGGCGACGAGGCGTGGATTGGCGGCGCGGTAGGGGATCGAGCTGCGGTCCGGCTCCTTGGTGCCGTCGGCGCTGCCGAAGACGAGCGGCGGGGCGGGGATCACGAGGGCGACGCGGTGGTCGTGCTCGGGACCGGTGCCGATGTGGAAGTCGGCGCCGAGTGGGTCGGCGATCTCCTCCGCGAAGAACCGGCCGACGGAGCGGCCGTCGACGCGGCGCACGACTTCGCCGACGAGGTTGCCCTGGGAGATGCCGTGGTAGCCGGACTTCCATCCCGGCTCCCACCACGTGGCCTGCGCGGCGAGCAGCGACGTGACCTTGTCCCAGTCGTACAGGTCGACGCCGTCGAGGCGCTGGTCCCATCCCGGCAGACCGGCGGTGTGCGACAGGAGGTGGCGCACGAGCACGTTGCCCTTGCCCGCCGCGCCGAACTCGGGCCAGTAGCGCTCGACCGGGGCATCGACGTCGACCAGGCCGCGGCTCGCCAGCACGAGCAGCGACAGGCAGCTCATCGTCTTCGTGGTCGAGAACACGTTGATGATCGTGTCGCGCTCCCACGGCGTCGTGCCGGCGACGTCCAGGGTGCCGCCCCACAGATCGACGACGAGCTCGCCGTCGATCGTGACCGCCACCGACGCGCCGACGTCGCCGTTGTGCTCGAAGTTGGACGCGAACGCATCCTTCACCGCCCCGAATGGTGCCGTGCACTGCCCGTCGATGTCGACCATCTCGCCCCCTCGCTCGATCCGGCAAACGTACCCGCGGCGGGTGCGCTCTGCCCGAATGGGACGCGCACGCCGGCGAGAAGCCGCGTAATGTTCCGGACATGTTCGGCGACTCGGCGGGCCTCACGGCAGCGGTCAGCGAGATCTGTTCGCTCTGGCGTGCACAACGCCCGGAGCGCCAGTCCCGACGTCACCTCGATCGTGCCGACTTCGATCTGCTGCGCGATGCAGGCGTGTTCTGCGCCGCCGCGCCGGTCGCGGCCGGCGGCCTGTGGACGGGTGCCGCAACCTCCGTTCGCCCGATGTGCGAGCTGCACCGCCAACTCGCCTCAGCCGATCCCTCGGTGGCGCTCGTCACCGTGATGCACTCGGCGGTGATCTCGTACTGGCTCGCCAGCCCGGACCCGTCCCAGCCCGCGTGGGAGGAGCAGCGGCTGGCCGTGTTCGCGAGCGCTGTCGGCGGTGAGCAGTGGGGCACGATCACGTCCGAACCGGGCAGCGGCGGCGACATCGCCCGCACGCGCGCCGTCGCCCGCCCGTCGACGGCCGCGGCCTTCATGCCCGGGCGCACCTACGGACTGACGGGCGACAAGCACTTCGGGAGCGGCTCGGGCGTCACCGACAGGATGATCACGACTGCGATCGCGCAGGACGAATCGAGTCCGATGGTCTTCGTGCTCGACGTCCGCGACCGACCGTGGGACGGCAGCGCCGGGATCAGCCTCGTGTCCGAGTGGGACGGCATGGGGATGACGGCGACGCAAAGCCACGCGATGCGCTTCGACGACGCGCCGGCAGTGCGGCTCGAGTGGAACGGCAGCCTCGATTCGATCACCCGGGCGGCCGGTCCGATCATCGCCTCGCTCTTCACTGCGGTCATCGTCGGCGTGCTCGACGAAGCGGTCTCGGTGGCCCGGGTGCAGCTCCGCGCCAAGGCCGGCGATCTGCGCGCCTACGAGCAGGTCGAGTGGTCGCGCGCGGAGCAGGACCACTGGTTGGCCGTGCAGGCGTACGAAGGCGCGCTGCGGGCCGTGGAGAGCGGCGATCCCGTCACGGCCCTGCACGGCGCGCTGCGGGCCAAGGAAGCGGTCGCCGACCTCGCCGAGGCGACCATGCTGCGCCTCACGCGCGTGCTCGGCGGCGGCACGTTCTCGCAGCGCTCGCCGTTCGCCCACTGGTTCGAGGACGTGCGCGCGCTCGGGTTCCTGCGACCCCCCTGGGGACTTGCCTACGACAACCTGTTCGCGACGTCGCTGTTGTGACGGCGGCCCGTGACGCGTCACGTGGCGATCCAGTGGGCCGCCTTGTCGTAGTCGTCGTTCTGGAACGTGCGCACGTCGCCGTGCAGCACCCACTTCAGCACGTTCAACCCGGTCCGGATCACGGCGTCGTCGGTGACCACTGCGCCCTTGTGGAAGTGGGTGTGGCGGATCTCGTCGGTCAGCTCACCCCACGCACCCGCGCCGAAGCCGGTGAACGCCGGCCCGAGGTAGAGCAGCAGGCGCAGCTGCTCGTGCACGGCAGACAGCGCGTCGAGCACCGGCTCGACGACGTTCGTGTAGTCCTCGATCGTGAACTGCCCGACGGCGCTCATCCCGACGACGCCGGCCGCCAGATCGTCGATGTGTTCGATCACCGAGGCATCGTAGGCAGCGCGCTCCCGCCGACAGCGGACTCCGCGACGGGCCCGCCGGTCAGCTCGCCGAGGACGCTGCTCCCGCCGTTTGGTCGGCGGACAGGGTGAACCCGACGTAGCCGGCCTCGGCGACCTCGTTGCACTTCTGCCGGTACGGGCCGACACCGCCCGGGTAGGGCATGAACACCCGCGGCTTGCCGGGGATGTTGGCACCGAGGTACCACGAGTCGGCGAGCATGAACATCGTCTGCTCGGCGATGTCGTTGACGTGCGCCACCCAGTCCCGCTCGGCACCGGCGTCCGCCTCGATGACGTCGAGATCGTGCTCGCGCATGTGCTCGATCACCCCGGAGATCCACTCGACGTGCTGCTCGATCGAGACGGGCATGTTGCTCAGCACCGACGGGGAACCGGGACCGGTGATCATGAACAGGTTCGGGAAGCCAGCGGTCGCCACGCCGAGGTAGGTCTGCGGGCCGTGCGCCCACTTCTCCTTGAGCTTCTCGCCGTCGCGCCCCTGGATGTCGATCCGGTTGAACGTGCCGGTCATCGCGTCGAAGCCGGTCGCGAACACGATGATGTCGAGCTCGTACTCACCGTCCTCGGTCCGGATCCCGGCCGGCGTGATCTCCTGGATCGGGGCGTGGCGGATGTCGACGAGTGTCACGTTGTTGCGGTTGTAGGTGTCGAAGTAGTTCGTGTCGATCAACGCCCGCTTGGACGTGAACGGATGGTCGACGGGGACGAGCTTCTCGGCGACCTCGGGGTCCTTGACCATCTCGCGGATCTTGGCGCGGATGAACTCGGACGCGGTGTCGTTGGCGCGGCGGTCGGCGCCGATGTCGTTGAACGTGCTGAGGATGAACTTGAAGCCGCCCTCCTGCCACGCCGCCTCGTAGATGGCCTGGCGCTCCTCGTCGCTGACCGACAGGGCCGAGCGATCCTTCAACGTGTACGGCTGGCCGCCGAGCGACCAGCGCGCCTGCTCGTAGAGGTCGTCGTAGTTCTTCTTGACGTTGTCGAGGAAGGCCTTGTCGACGGTGCCGTGGCGGGCGGGCACGGCGTACTGCGGCGTGCGCTGGAACACGTACGTGTGCCCGGCCTGGCTGGCGATGACCGGGATCGACTGGACGCCGCTCGAGCCCGTGCCGATCACGCCGACGCGCTTGCCGGTGAAGTCCACGCCGTCGTGGGGCCACGCACCCGTGTGGTAGGAGTCGCCCCGGAACGTGTCGCGCCCCGGGATGTTCGGGATCTGCCCGGAGGAGAGGCAGCCGACCGCGGTGACGACGAACTTCGCCGACACCTTGTCGCCCTGGTCGGTCTCGACGTCCCAGCGGTCCGTGCGCTCGTCGTAGTGGGCGGCCGTGACCCGCGTCTGGAACGCGATGTTGCGGCGCAGGTCGAAGCGATCGGCGACGTGGTTGAGGTAGCGCAGGATCTCCGGCTGTTCCGGGTACTTGCCGCTCCACTCCCACTCCTGCATCAGGTCCTTGTCGAAGGAGTAGCAGTAGATGTACGACTCGGAGTCGCACCGCGCGCCGGGGTAGCGGTTCCAGTACCAGGTCCCACCGACGTCGTCGCCGGCCTCGAACACCTGCACCGTCATGCCCATCTCGTCACGCAGGCGGCGGTTCATGTACAACCCGGCGAAACCGGCGCCGATGACGACAGCGTCGACGACCCTGACGTCGACGTCCGGGCGATCGACGTCTGTGGTTGCAGCGGATGAGGGCATGCGGTTCTCCTTGTTGCTCGACTGGTGGGTGGGTGGGCGGGTGGGTGGGTGGGTCGGGCGTGGCGGTGTCCGGGATTCAGCTCCGCAACGCCGGCTGTCCCTGGGCGTGGCGGATCGTGCACGCGCGTACGGCCTTGACGACCTGCTGGAAGCCGCGTTCGCTGCCGGGCAGGAGCAGGAAGGTGAAGAAGCCGTGGGTCTGTCCGGCGTGGCGCTTCAGCTCGACGGGGACGCCGGCGTCGCGCAGCCGCTCGGCATAGGCCTCGCCCTCGTCGCGCAGGACGTCGTGCTCGGCGGTGAGCACCACGGCGGGCGGCAGGTCGGCGAGGTTCGTGGCCTGGAGCGGTGAGGCGTCGGGCTCGCAGCGACGCCCGGCGTCGGGCACGTAGTGATCCCAGAACCAGACCATCGCATCGCGGGTGAGGAGCAACTGGTTCTCGGGATCGACGTAGGAGGGTCGCTCGAAGTCTGCGTCGGTGACCGGGTAGATCAGCACCTGCAGGGCGATCTGCGGCCCGTTGCGGTCGCGAGCGCGCAGCGCCATGACGGCGGCGAGGTTCCCGCCGGCGCTGTCTCCGGCGACGATCAGCGGGACGTCCGCTCGGCCGGCGATCTCCTCGAGTCGCGCGGCGGTCCACTCGAGGGCCGCATAGCTGTCGTCGACGGCCACCGGGTACACGTGCTCGGGGGCGAGACGGTAGTCGACGAGCACCACCGCGCAGGAGCTGCGCTCGGCGAGCTTGCGGGCCATCGTCTCGAACTCGTCGATCGCCCCGATCACCCAGCCGCCGCCGTGGAAGTAGACGATCACGCCGCGTGCGCCCTGCGCCGGGACGAGGACCCGTACGGGGACCGAACCCCCGGCGACTGGGACCTCGTGGTCCTCGACGCGCGCCATCGCCGGCGCCGGACCGGCCATGGCCGCGAACGCCTTGCTCAGCGCCCGCGCCTCGTCCGGCGTCCCTTCGTGCAGCGCCTTGCCGCCGCCGGTGGCGATCTGATCCAGGATCGCCCTGGTCGCGTGATCAACTGCCATGTGCACCCCCAAGTGAACGAAGGGGAGCGTAACCCAGCGCTCAAATCGACGCCCCCTCGGGCGGCGTCAACGGTGATGCGTGTCAGAGCGGCCCGTTCGGCCGTTCGAGCAGCGCGGCGGCGGCCCGACCGGCACCGGTCGTGGACGGGTCGTAGCCGGGGTCGACGACCCGCAGCGGGTGCATGCCGTTGACGTGGCCCATGAACGGCGGGTGGATGCCGAAGCCCAACATCGTCTGGATGCGACTGGAGTACTGCGCCGCGGCGGGCCCCACGGACAGCACCATCTGCTCCTGCGGGCGCAGCCAAGGCTCGCAGTACTGCGGCGTGATCGCCAGTCGAGGTCCAGCGGAGCGGTTCGCTCCGCCGCGGTGCCAGAGGGTGCCGAGGAACACGACGACGGAGCCGGCGGGCATCACCACGTCGACGATCTCCACCTCGTCCTCCACCGGGACCTCCGTGCCCCAGCGATGGCTGCCGGGGACCACCTGCGTCGCTCCGTTCTCGGACGTGAACTCGTGGATGGCCCAGATCGCGCTGATGCCGAGGGCCCGCCGCGGCCGCGGCACCCGGTAGAAGCTGTCGTCGGTGTGCAGGCCCTGCGCGGTCTCGCCCGGCAGGAGGTTGATCGCCAGGTTCGCCGAGAGCAGGCACCCAGGCAGCAGCAGCGCGTCGAGGATGGCGACGACCTCCGGGTGCTCGACCAGCTCGGCGATGCTCGGCGCCTTCGCCAGCAGCGCGTACACCCGGTTCGTCGCGTAGCCCTCGAAGTCGTTGCGACCGTGCATCGCCGAGTCCCCGAGGAACGGCGCCAACTCGCTGCGCACCCGGTCGAGCACGTCGTCGCCGACGGCTCGCTCGATGACGACGAACCCGTCGGCGTCCAGCGTGGCGAGGGTCTCGCGGAGGTCCGCGCGGGTGGTCTCCATCCGTCGAGTATGCGACCACGATCATGGGCGTGCAAGGTGCAGCACCCCTCGTCCGCCGGCGATCGTCGGGGCTACCGTCGCCGCGTGCCCACCATCGAGACCGCCACAGGACCCGTCGACAGCGCCACGCTCGGCCGCGTGCTCATGCACGAGCACGTGTTCATCATCTCGCCGGAGATGAAGGACAACGTGCCGGAGGAGTGGGGCGACGAAGACGCCCGCATGGACGACGCCGCGCAGCGGCTGCAGCAGCTGAAGGAGAGCGGCATCGACGCGATCCTCGACCCGACCGCCCTCGGCCTCGGCCGCTACATCCCGCGCATCGCCACCCTGGCGAAGCGGATCGACCTGAAGATCATCGTCGCCACCGGGTTGTACACCTTCTTCGAGCTGCCCCACTACTGGGGCGGTCGCGTGCCCGGCAGCGGTCCGAACGGCACCGACCCGATGGTCAACCTGTTCGTGCGCGACATCACCGAAGGGATCGCCGGCACGGGGATCAAGGCCGGCGTGATCAAGTGCGCCACCGACCGACCGGGCGTCACGCCCGACGTCGAGCGGGTGCTGCGCGCATGCGCGCAGGCCCATCGCGCCACGGGCGCGCCGATCACCACGCACACGTTCGCGGCGGCGCGGCGCGGCCTCGAGCAGCAGGAGATCTTCAAGTCGGAGGGCGTCGATCTGAGCAGGGTCGTGATCGGCCACAGCGGCGACACCGACGATCTCGGTTACCTCGAGGAGCTGATCGCCAACGGCAGCATCCTCGGCATGGACCGCTTCGGGATCGACGGCTTCCTCACGACGGAGAAGCGCGTCGCCGTGATCGCCGAGCTGTGCGCGCGCGGCTACGCCGACCGCATGGTGCTCAGCCACGACGCGTCGTGCTACCTCGACTGGATCCCGGGAGAGGTCCCCCCGTCGACGATGCCGCACTGGCACTACCTCCACATCAGCAAGGACGTGCTGCCGATGTTGCGCGAGGCGGGCGTCACGGACGCGCAGATCGAGACCATGCTCGTCGACACGCCGCGGCGGTTCTTGGAGAACGCCGGCGCGTACTGAGCCGCGGGCCGCCGCATCACAGCAGGGGCCTTCACCCGCGACGCGTGCTTTAGCGCGGCGACATCGTGGGTACAGCGGGCCCATGGACGCGATCACCTTGCTGCGCAACGACCACAAGACGGTGGAGCAGCTGTTCAAGCGCTTCGAGAAGGCGGGCGACGACGCCAAGGTCGACAAGCGCGCCATCGTCGATCGCATCATCGAGGAGCTCTCGATCCACGCCGCGATCGAGGAGCAGATCTTCTACCCCGTCGCCCGTGCGACGGTGCCCGACACCGAGGACATCGCGCTGGAGAGCCTCGAGGAGCACCACATCGTCAAGTGGGTGCTGTCCGAGCTCGCCCAGCTCGATCCCGACAACGAGCGCTTCGACGCGAAGGTGACGGTGCTCATCGAGAACGTCCGCCACCACGTCGAGGAAGAGGAGTCGGAGTTCTTCCCGAAGGTGCGCGCGGAGCTCGGACGCAAGGCGCTCAACGACCTCGGCGACGCGCTCGCCGAGGCGAAGCGCTCGGCACCCACGCATCCGCACCCGCGTGCACCGGACGCGCCGCCCGTCAACGCCGTGGTCGGCGCGATCGCCGGGGTGGTCGACCGGGTCGGCGACAACATCAGCGGGTTCGCCCAAGGCGGCGTCTCGGCTGCGCAGGACCTGATTGCCCGCGTGCTGCACAACAAGCCGCCGAAGGTCTCGCCGACGGGCACGACCGTCGCCCGCAAGCAGGCCACGAACGTGCGCCGGGCCGCGTCGACGGCCACCGATGGCGTCCAGCAGACAGCGCGCAGCGTGAAGTCCGGCGCGAAGGCGACGGCTCGGGCCGCCTCGTCCGGGGCCAAGGCGACGTTGACGACGGCGAAGAAGTCCGCCGGCGCGACGGCGACCACGGCGAAGCGGGCGTCGACGACGACCGGGCGCACGGCCAAGGCCGCGGCGGCGAACACCGCATCGACAGCGAAGCGTTCGGCGACGAAGACTGCGGCGACTGCACGCGGCTCGCGCTAGCGCGCCGCGGGGGCCCAGCCCGCCCGGTCACGACACGCCACTTCCACCGCGCGGCGATCACGCCGCGCCCGTTCATTCCTTGTGGATGTGGGCGATCAAGGATTTCGCGGCGGCGATCACCGTCGGGCGATCGTGGGTGATGACGTACTCGAACCGGCGGTCCGGCTCGTCGACACGATCGCCGAGGTCGCGGGCGATGAGCGCCGCCGCGTCGTGCGGCCCGACCACCGTGACCGTCCATTCCATGTTCAACGGGTGCCCGTCGGGCAGGGTCCCGCCGCGCACGCCGCGCGCAGGGTAGGTGGAGATGCCGGCGCCGACGGCGCCGACGAGGCAGCACTGCTGCGCGAGGTGTTCGTACCGCGCCACGACCGCCGGGGTGAGCTGCTCGACCGACTGGAACGCACTGATCACCACCGCCGGTTCGCCGGCGCTCGCCTGGTCCTCGATGTAGGTGCTCATCGGCAGCAGCAGTCGCTTGGTCGTCGTTCGTCGGCGTGAGGACGTGGCGACGAGGGCGAACGGCGTCTCCACCGTCGGTTCGGGCCGGGCGCGATGGATCAGATGCCCGCTGGTCGTGAGCATCGGCTCGGGCAGTCGGTCGGGCTCGCCGAAGAACCATCCCTGGCCGAGGTGCGCACCGAACACGAGGGCCCGGTCGAGGTGCTCCTCGGTCTCGATCCCTTCGGCGAGGATCAGCGCGTCGCGTCGTTCGGCGTCGTGTTGGACCGCGCCGACGATGGCTGCGATCTCGCGGTCCGTGCGCTCGCGGACCAGGCGGAGGTCGAGCTTGATCACGTCCGGCGCGACGAACGGCAGCAGGGCGAGGGACTCCGGGCGGGCGCCGATGTCGTCGATGGCGACGCCGAAGCCGAGCTCGCGCAACCGACCCAGACCCCGGATCAGCCCCGCCGGATCGATGAGCAGCGAGCGCTCGGTGACCTCGATGACGATGTCCAGCTCGTCCTGGCTCGCCTCGAGCAGTTCGATCAGCTCCATCGGCGGCGGCTGGGTGAGCGTGAGCGGCTCGATGTTGATGAACAGGTGTGCGGCGTGCCCGAGCTGCGCGTCCATCGCGCCGCGCAGCGCGGCGATCTGCCAGGCCCAGTCGAGGACGGGCGTCAGCTGCGACGCGTCGGCCGCAGCGAGCAGCTGATCCGCCGATTCGAGCGCAGAACCGCGGGGGCCGCGCCCGAGCGCCTCGAAGCCGATCGTCCTGCCGCTGTCGAGGTGCACGATCGGTTGGTAGAGCGACCGCACCATCCCGCCGTCGAGCACCTCGTCGATCGTCCTGACCACATCCACGATTGAACACCATCGCGACCCCCGCACCACGGCTCTCCGGTGGTCTTCTTCAAGACGCTTGACACTTCTGCCGAGCGGGTCAGCTCGCCTCGGGTCGGCCGAGCCAGTCCGAACGCACCGCGGCTGCGTGCTCGTCGAGCTGCGCCGCGTTGCCGCGCACGGCGACGGTGGCCTCGCTGAACCTGTACGGCATCCGCACGATCCGTCGCGGCGAGCCGTCCGGGTCGGCCACCTCGGTGTACGGCGGGTCGGCGAGGAACGTCGCACTGTGCATGATGTCCTCGGGTGCCTTCACCTCGGCCCAGGTCAGGCCGACGGCCTCGAGGTGGCGGACGAGCTCGCCCCGGTCGGGCATCGAGCGCAGCCAGGAGTGGATGATCTCGCGGCGGCGCAGCTGCTTGTCCGCAGGGCTGCCGCCGCCCTCGTCGACGAGTCCGTTGCTGCGCGACAGCACCGACCAGAGGAACTTGACCTCACCGGCGAGCAGCAGTGACCAGCCGTCGAGCTCGAACACGAGACCGCGCGACGCGACGACCGGCTCGTCGTCGAGCACGTAGTGCACGTAGTCGTCGCTGGCGACGATCGCGCCGAGCATGCTCATGTCGATGTGCTGACCGCGTGCGGTGCTGTGGCGCATCTGCAGCGCGGCGAGCACCGCGATCGCCCCGTGCAGCCCGGTGAGCGTGTCGGCGGCGTTGAACGCGATGTCGCTCACCGGCCGGTCGCCGTCGAAGCGGGACTGGCGCAGCAGCAGGCCGGACTCGGCGTGCAGCACGGGCGCGTAGGCCCGCCGGCCGGCTTCGGGGCTGGTCTGGCCGAACCCGGAGATCGACAGCACGATGACCCCGGGGTTGCTCGCCGCGATCGTGTCGTAGCCCAGACCGAGGCGGGCGAGCACCCCGACGCGGTAGTTCTCGATGACGATGTCGGCGACGCCGGCGAGCTGCACCGCAGTGGCGCGGTCGTCGTCGTTCTTCAGGTCGAGGCGGATGTTGCGCTTGCCGGCGTTCATCTGGGCGAACAGGCCGGAGCGGTTGCTGCGGCGCGCGCCGAAGACGTCGGCGACGTCGCCCTCCGGCGGTTCGACCTTGACCACGTCGGCGCCGAGATCGGCGAAGATCCGCGCCGGGTACGGCCCGGCGATCGCTCGCGACAAGTCCAACACCTTGATGCCGTCCAGCGGGCTGCCAACATCCCCCGCAGGAACCCCCGAGTTCCCAGCCATGAGGAGCGAGCGTAATCGCCCGCCCGGCGCTGCCTCCCGGTCGCAGCCGCCGTTACAGTCCGGCCCATCGCCGCCACCTGGTTGCCCGGTGCCGGGTGGCCGAGGTGACCCCGTTCGAGGCTCCTTCGGCGGCCCGGCCGGTGGTCGGGTGGTGGCGCGACGCCGTCGTCTACGAGGTCTACCCGCGCAGCTTCGCCGACTCGAACGGCGACGGCGTCGGCGATCTGGAAGGCGTGCGGCACCACCTCGACCACCTCGACGCGCTCGGCATCGATGCGATCTGGCTGAGCCCGTTCTACATGTCGCCGCTCGCGGACGGTGGCTACGACGTCGCCGATCATCGCGACGTCGATCCACTGCTCGGCACGCTCGACGGCTTCGACGCGCTCGTGGCCGACGCCCACGCGCGCCAGATCAGGATCATCGTCGACATCGTCGCCAACCACACCTCCGACCGGCACCCGTGGTTCCAGGACGCGCTCGCCGCCGGTCGGGGATCGGCCGCACGCGATCGCTACATCTTCCGCGACGGCGACGGCGAGCGGCCGCCGTCGGACTGGCGTTCCCACTTCGGGGGCGGCGCATGGCAGCGCGTCGCCGACGGCCAGTGGTACTGCCACCTCTTCACGCGCGAGCAACCGGATCTCAACTGGGATCACGACGAGGTCCGCCAGTACTTCCTCGACACGCTCCGGTTCTGGGCCGATCGCGGCGTCGACGGGTTCCGCGTCGACATGGCGCACACACTCGTCAAGGACCTCGCCGCGCCGTTGCGCAGCCAGCCGGACCTCGATCTGCACCTGCCCCTCGACGGCAGCGACCCGCTGTACGACCGCGACGGCGTGCACGTCGTGTACGAGGGCTGGCGGCGGGTGTTCGACGAGTACGACCCGCCGCGGGCGGCGGTGGCAGAGACGTGGTACCCGACCAACGCGCGCACCTACCTGTACGCCCGGCCGAGCGAGCTCGGTCAGGTCTTCGACTTCTCGCTGCAGCAGTGCGCATGGGATCGCGACCAGTTCGTCGCCGCGATCAGACGCTCGCTCGACGATCACCGCATCGCCGGCGGCGGCCTGACGTGGGTGCTGTCGAGCCACGACGCCGTGCGCCACCCGTCGCGGCTCGCGTTGCCGGTCGCCGTGCGACCGGATGCGTGGTTGCTCAGCAACGGCACCGCGCCGCACATCGATCCGCAGCTGGCCGCACGGCGGGGCCGCGCGGCAACGTTGATGATGCTCGCGCTGCCCGGTTCCGCCTACCTCTACCAAGGCGAGGAGCTCGGGTTGCTCGAGGTCGCCGATCTCTCGCCGTCGAGCGTGCACGACCCCACCTGGGAACGCAGCGGTCACACGGTGAGAGGCCGCGACGGGTGTCGCGTGCCGCTGCCGTGGACCCGCGCCGGTACGTCGTTCGGGTTCGGAGCCGGCGGTTCGTGGCTGCCGCAGCCCGCGACGTGGGGTGCGTGTTCGGTCGAGGCGCAGACGGGGGTGATCGGTTCGAGCCTGGAGATGTACCGAGCCGCGCTCCACCTGCGCCGGCGCCTGCAGGTCGCGGACGACGAGGTGGAGTGGCAGGACTCCGGGGTCGGCATCGTTCACTTCCGCCGAGCCAACGGGTGGGAGTGCATCGTCAACATGACGGCCGAACCGGTGCGCGTCGCGGCGAGCCAGGTGCTGATCAGCAGCCGGCGGCTCGACGGCGGGCTGCTGCCGTGCGACGCTGCGGCGTGGACACACGCCGGATGAGCGAGCCGACGCGGCGACCGCTGCGCATCGCCGTGCTCGCCCCGATCGCATGGCGCACGCCGCCGCGCCACTACGGCCCGTGGGAGCTCTTCGCCTCGTTGCTGACCGAAGGGCTCGTCGCGCTCGGCCACGACGTGACGCTGTTCGCCACGGGCGATTCGCAGACTGGGGCGCGGCTCGTGGCGACCGTCGGATGCGGCTGGTCCGAGGACAGCGGGATCGACGCGAAGGTCGCCGAGTGCATCCACATCGCCAGCGTGTTCGAGCGCGCCGCGGACTTCGACATCGTCCACAACGGCTTCGACTTCCTGCCGCTGACCTACAGCGGCCTCGTCGACACGCCGGTGGTGACGACGATCCACGGCTTCTCGTCCGAGCAGATCGTGCCGGTGTACGAGCGCTACGACGCGACCACGACGTACGTCGCGATCAGCGACGCGGACCGTCATCCACGGCTGCACTACGCGGCCACGATCCATCACGGCATCGACACGGACGCGTTCGCGCTGCACGCGCGGCCTGGTGGCGACCTGCTGTTCTTCGGCCGGATCCATCCGGATAAGGGCGCCGCCGATGCGATCGAGGTCGCGCGTCGCGCCGGACGGCGACTCGTGATCGCCGGGATCATCCAGGACGAGCACTACTTCCGCACGGAGGTGGCGCCGCACCTCGACGACGACCGAGTCCGCTACGTCGGTCCGGTCGCCGCGGGCGATCGTGCAGCGGTGCTCGGAGGCGCGCATGCGCTGCTGCACCTGATCGGCTTCGACGAGCCGTTCGGGTACAGCGTCGTCGAGGCGATGGCGTGTGGCACGCCCGTCATCGCGTACGCGCGCGGCTCGATGCCGGAGCTGATCGAGGATGCGACGAGCGGCTTCCTGGTCCACACCGTCGACGAAGCCGTCGCCGCAGTGGGAGCCGCCGGCCGCCTGGATCGGCCCGCGATCCGTGCTGCTGCGGTCGCGCGGTTCGACCGGACGACGATGGTGGCGCAGTACGTCGCGGTCTACCGCGCGTTGCTCGCGGCACGCGCCTGACGGTCACCTGCTCGGGGGCGGTGTCGTCCGTGCGCCCCGGGGGTACATGCGACCCACCGTTGAAAGGCCTCCGCGCGATGACCCACGATCTGCACGACGACCGGTCCAGTGCGACCACCAGCACCCGCGGTCACGACATGGCCGTGGTGCTGCGGTTCCTCGTGATCGCGGCGATCGTGGTGATCCTCGTCATCGTCGCCGTGGACAACCGCGAGGACGTGCGCGTCGGCTACGCGGTCGGCCACAAGCAGGGTCCGATCTGGGTCGTGATCCTGTGCTCGGCGCTCGCCGGCGCAGTGATCGGCTCGTTGATCAAGCACCGCCCCCACCGCCGCTGACGTCCCGCCCGGCGACCGGTCTGGCGCTCCGTTCCCGGTCGGGGGCGGGGCAGGGCGGGGCGGTTCGGGAACCGGTCGTGGTGTGGCCGGGCCTCGCCCGGTCAGGGTCGGAGCGCGTCAGGCCCCGGCCGGGGGGACCAGACGAGCCCAGAACCGCAACGCAGCACACGTCCGCACGAACGATTTCGGCGCCGCCTTGCCGCCGAGGGAGACGTAGCCGGCGTCCATCAGGGCCGTCAACCCCGTGGCGTCGAACAGCGGCTGGGCGCCCGGTGTGTAGCCGATGAACTTGCCGTGCGCATGGGCGTCGTTGACGAAGTCCTTTGCCGCGGGTTGGGCAGCGAGCTGCTGCCCGCCGAGCTTCGAGGCGATGATCGCAACGGCGTCGTAGAGCACGGACGGTCCGCCGCCGAGCTTCTGGGTGGCGGCCACCTGTGTCGCGTCGTCCAGCGTCGCGCCACCGATCTTCGGGGCGATCAGCTCGAAGATCGCACCGGCGTCGTGGATCGCCGCGGTCAGCGCGTTCAGCTGCGCCGCGCTCGCGCCGTCGGTGACGAGGATGCCGAACTTGCGTCCGGCGAGGCTCTCCGGCGGGTTGGCGAGGATGCTCAGAGCCGGCGATTCGGCCAACGAATCGTTGATCTCCACCGTCGTCGGCGAGGCAGGAGGAAGCGTCGTCATCCCTAACCCGTCGGCGACGAGTTGAGCGACGTCGTCACCCACGTTGCGCAGGTTCCCGACCATCCGCTCGCGGATCGCCGGGGACTCGACCTTGCTCAGCTCGAACACGAACGCCTCGACGATGTGCTGCTGCTCGATCGGCTGCTGGCTGCGAAAGAACATGCGGGCCTGGCTGTAGTGATCGGCGAAGCTGCTCGCGCGCAGCCGCGGCTTCGCGCCGACCTCCTCCGCCGGGAACGACTGGAAGCCACGCGCCGGGTCCTCGCGAGGTCCGCGCTGATCGCCCGGCCACGAGTTAGGCTCGTAGTTGGCGCGCCCGACCGGGTTGACGAGGGCCATGTGTCCGTCCTGCTGGAAGTTGGCGAAGGGGCACTTCGGCGCGTTCACCGGGAGGTGCGTGAAGTTCGGGCTGCCAAGCCGCTTCAGCTGCGTGTCGAGGTAGGAGAAGTTGCGACCCTGCAGCAACGGGTCGTTGGTGAAGTCGACGCCGCGCACGATGTTCTGCGTGCAGAACGCCACCTGCTCGGTCTCGGCGAAGAAGTTGTCGACCGTGCGGTCGAGCACGAGGCGCCCGATGCGCGTGATCGGCAGCACCTCCTCGGGGATCAGCTTCGTCGGGTCGAGCACGTCGAAGTCGAACGAGTCGGCGAACGCGTCGTCGAAGACCTGCACGCCGAGCTCCCACTCGGGGAAGTCGCCCTGCTCGATCGAGTTCCACAGGTCGCGCCGGTGGAAGTCCGGGTCGGCGCCGTTGATCTTGACGGCCTCGTCCCAGAGCACGGACTGCATGCCCTGCTTGGGCTTCCAGTGGAACTTGACGAAGTGCGACTCGCCGCGGTCGTTCACGAACCGGAACGTGTGGACGCCGAAGCCCTCCATGAACCGGAACGAGCGGGGGATGGCCCGATCCGACATCACCCACATCAGCATGTGCGTCGACTCCGGCGTCAACGACACGAAGTCCCAGAAGTTGTCGTGAGCGGACTGCGCCTGCGGGAACTCGCGGTCGGGCTCCGGCTTGACGGAGTGGATCACGTCCGGGAACTTGATCGCGTCCTGGATGAAGAACACCGGGATGTTGTTGCCGACGATGTCCCAGTTGCCTTCCTTCGTGTACAGCTTCACGGCGAACCCGCGCACGTCGCGGGCGAGGTCGGACGAGCCCTTGCTCCCGGCGACCGTCGAGAAGCGCACGAACGCCGGCGTGCGCTCTCCCGCGCGCTGGAAGATGTCGGCGCTGGTGATGTCGGTGAGCGGCGCGTAGTTCTCGAAGTATCCGTGCGCGCCGTAGCCGCGTGCGTGCACGACCCGCTCGGGGATGCGCTCGTGGTCGAAGTGGAAGATCTTCTCGCGGAAGTGCGCGTCCTCCATCGCCAACGGACCGCGCTCGCCGATGCGCAGCGAGTTCTGGTCGTCGCTCACGGGCACGCCCTGCTGCGTCGTCAGCACCGGCCCGCCCGGCGCGGCGAGCTGGTGGAGCTCGCCGCCTTCGCCTGTCTGCTCCTTCGGAGCGTTGGACTGAGCACGCGTGGACGGGCTCGCGGGCTTCCTGGAAGCGGCCACAGTGGGATCCTCCCTTGACCTGTCGGTTGTGGATGGGCGGGCAGCGAATCCCCCCGGCGGAGGTGGATCAAACGCGGCTCACCCGGTCGCGCCGGCTTCCGCGGGCTCAGAGCCCGGGCTCGTGGGTAGACGGCGGGCATGAGGTTCGGATACACGTTGATGAGCGAGGAGCACGGCCCGAGGGAACTGGTGGAGGTGGCCGTCAGGGCGGAGGCCGCGGGGTTCGAGTTCCTCGTGCAGTCGGACCACTTCCACCCGTGGGTGCCCGAGCAGCAGCACTCGCCGAACTGCTGGGCAGTGCTCGGCGCAGTCGCGCAGGCGACGTCCACGGTGGGGCTGCGCACGTTCGTCACCTGTCCGATCATCCGCTACCACCCCGCCATCGTCGCCCAGCAGGCGGCGACGCTGGCATGCCTGTCCGGCGGCCGGTTCACGTTGTCGGTCGGGGCGGGCGAGCGCCTCAACGAGCACGTCGTCGGTCGCGGCTGGCCCCCGGTGGACGTCCGCCACGAGATGCTCGGCGAGGCGATGGAGATCATCGCGGCGCTGTGGGAGGGCGGCTACCAGAGCTACCGCGGCGCGCACTTCGCACTCGAGGACGCCCGGCTGTTCGACCTGCCCGACGCGCGCATCCCGGTGGCGATGGCGGTCAGCGGGCCGGCGTCGTTGGCGGTGGCCCTGGTCCACGCCGACGAG
>JAODBQ010000406.1 GCA_025464045.1 Ilumatobacteraceae bacterium | reverse complement strand
GGTCCAAGCCGCAGTTCGGCTTCATCATGCACGCGTGAGCGTGACTGTCGGATGACACCGTCCTGAGCCGGGCCGCGCCGGGCCGCGCCTTCGACCATCGTCGCTCCCGAGCCATCGCTGCTTGCATACATGAACGAACAGGTGTACGATCTTGGTATGGCGATACCCGACATGGAGGCGACGCAGCGGCGGCTCGAGGCCGGGCTCACCGACGTGTGCGGACACCTCAACGTGCTCCACGAGCGGCTCGTCACGCTCACCCGGGAGATGTTGGAGACACGAGCGTGGGAGGACACCGGATGTCACTCGCCGGGGCACTGGCTGGCGTGGCAGACCGGGCTCTCGCCGGAACGGGCGCGGCAGATCGTCCTGATCGCCCGCCGCCAGCTCGAGCTCCGGTCACGTTCGCCGCGTTCGCCGAAGGACTGCTGTCGGTCGATCAGGTGGCGGTGGTCGCCCGGCGCGCGCCGGTGCACAACGATCGCGAGGCATGTGACCTTGCCCGGGCCGCGACGGTCGCGCAGCTCCGCGTCGGCTTGTCGAAGCACTTCCTCGTCCACCCCGACCCGCCCGAGGACCCCCACGGCACGATCCCCCCAGCCGCACCGAAGCCCGAGGCCGAGCATCGGGTGACGGCTGGTTTCGACGACGACGGCGACTTCTTCCTGCACGGGCTGACCAACGGCATGGACGGCGCAGTGATCCTGCAGGCGTTGAGCGAAGCGAAGGACGGCCTGTTCCGCGCCGGGAACACCGACGTCACCTGGCTGGATGCCCTCGTCGAGGTGTGCAAGCGATCGCTCGGATCGGTCGGCTCGCCGTCGCGTCGCGATCTGTTCACGATCATCGTGCACCTGGACACCGATGGTGCCTGGGTCCATCACGGCCCCGCCGTGCCGCCAGCGTTGCTCGACCGCCTCACGTGTGACGCGACGATCCAACCGCTGTGGACGACCGAGGGCCTGCCGGTGAACCTCGGTCGCCGACGACGGATCGTCCCCACCCAGACCCGGCTCGTGGTCGAGGACCGTGACCGGATCTGCCGCCACCCCACTTGCACGTCGAGCGCACACCTGGAGGTCCACCACCTCGTCCACTGGGCTCATGGCGGCGCCACCGACACCGGGAACCTCGCCTGTCTCTGCTCCCGACACCATCACGCCCACCACCGCGGTGAGTTCGCCGTCACCGGCGATGCGAATCGGGCCGACGGGTTGACGTTCTCCGACAGGCGCGGGCAGGTCATCCACGGCTGTGCCACACCTCAGCCGCCCGGCGATCGACCACCGCCACGGCCGGCCAACACCTACGCCCATCCGACCGGCGAGCGACTCCAGCTGCGCTGGCTGTCCTTCACTGGGCCGCCGGTACCGAGGGCGACCAGTACGAACTGATCGGGTCGGGGAGTCAGACCTGGAGCCGAATCTGACTGACAGAGTCAACTCGTGTCGACGAACCTGCACGAAACCGACGTGCCCGACGTGTCCGACCTCAGTCCGTGGGTGGCCGTGCGCCGTTACCTCGCCGTGCTGTACAACAACGCCGCCTGGATCTGCTCCCGAGCTCTTCGCCGATCGGAGGGCGCCATCAGCCGGGGGAGCCCACGGTCGTGTCGCTGGCCGAGAACACCGAGCGGCCAGAGGAGCTGTGGCGGCCTGCCCACTGCTTCGGCTGGAACCGTCGGTGGTCGTCGTTCGAGCTCGACCACGCCGACGGCGAGGTCCACCGCCGACTGCCGGGCCGGCATCGACGTCGAAGGCGGTGAGTTGGCGCCGGCGAATGGTGCGTTCACTCGTCGCGCGTGCGTCGTCGACGTCGGCACGTACGGCGCCGCGATCGACTCGCTGTGGCCGGCACCGGTCGCCGCGCAAGGCGCTCGAGGACGTCGGTGGCTGGACGTCGGTGGCTGGACGTGGACGGCACACAGTCCGTCTGCGTCAGGCGCCGTCAGTCGCCGTCAGTCGATGAGGTCGAGCGCCTGCTCGAACAGGGCCAGCGTGTGCGCGTGCAGCATGTCGCCCGTCTCGCGCGGGGCGAGGCCGGCGTCGGCCCGTGCGTTCGTTCCCTCGAGGATGATGCCGAGCCGGTAGCACGCCAGCACCCGGTACCACGCCAGCGACGACAGGTCGCGATCGCTCCCCGCCGCGTACCGTTCGATCAGCTCCTGTGGTCCGGGCAGGTTCGCCGTGGACAGCGCGCTGGCCACGCCGTGCGGACGGGTCGGCCACGTCACCAGGAGATGGCCGAGGTCGAGCAGCGGATCACCGATCGTGGTCAGCTCCCAGTCCACGATCGCGGCGAGCTCACCCCGGTCGGGCCGGATCAGCACGTTCGAGAAGTGGAAGTCGCCGTGGATCAACCCCGGCCGCCAGTGCTCGGGCTGATGCGCGTCGAGCCAGTCGGCGACCCGTTCGACACCCGGCACGTCGGCGCCCGGGTAGCCCTCGAACGCGTCGTAGGAGGCGAGTTGGGCGCGCCACCGCCCGACCTGGCGTTCGAGCCAGCCGTCGGGCTTGCCGAAGTCCCCGAGGCCCACCGCCTGGTGGTCGACCCGTCCGAGTGCAGCGATCGCGTCGGCCATCGAGAGGCCCATCGCGTGCTGCATCCCGCGGTCCGACGCATGCGGCTCCGGCAGGCCCATGCCGGCGTTGAACCCGACGACCGCCTCCATCAAGTAGAACGACGCGCCGATCACGCTGTCGTCGGCTTCCGCGGCGATGAGGGCCGGGTGGGGGACGTCGGAGCCGGCGAGCGCGGCGAGCAGCCGCGCCTCGCGCCGCATCGTCTCGTCGCTGTTGGGCCGCTTGTGCAGCGGTGGGCGCCGCAGCACGTACTCGCGGCCGTCGCGGCGGAAGCGCAGCAGGACGTTCTGGGTGCCGCCGGCGATCAGCTCCTTGTCCGTGAGCGGCCCGCTCCCGAGGCCGCGTCGATCCATCCACGCGGCGAGCGCCGCGGCATCGACCCCGATCTCCGACCCGTCGTCATCCATCCGGGCGAATGTAGGCGGGCACCCTGGCGCCGACCGCAGCAGAACCGCCACGTTCGCGCCGGCCGGTTCGCTATCGACCGTGGAACGTCGGCTGGCGCTTCTCGACGAACGCCTTCGCGGCCTCGCGGTGGTCCTCGGTCTGGCCCGTGCGGATGTGGTGCGCGGCTTCCATGTCGAGGCACTCGCCGAGCTCGCCGTGCACGGCGCGGTTGAGGTTCTCCTTCATGTAGCGGTAGGCGACGGTCGGTCCACTGGCGAGACGATGGGCGCGTTCGGCGACGTCGTCGACGAACGTCTCGGCCGGGAAGATCGCGTTGACGATGCCGAGGCGCTCGGCGTCCTCCGCGCTCACCTTGTCGGAGAAGTAGTACAGCTCGCGGGCCTTGCCGCTGCCCACGAGGCGGGTCAGGAACCACGTGCCGCCGTAATCGCCGGCGAAGCCGACCTTCGCGAACGCCGTGGTGAGCACGGCGCCCGGCACCGCGTAGCGCAGGTCGCACGCCAGCGCGAGGGAGAAGCCGGCGCCGGCCGCGGCGCCGGGCAGCGCGGCGATCGTCGGCTTCGGCATCTCGTACAACCGCTGGCTGATCGACCGCTGGTTGAGCCGCTGGCGGTGGACGCCCGCGTCGTAGGTCGTCGGCATCCCGGTGCCACCGTCGCCGCCGCTGGCCATGCCCTTCACGTCGCCACCGGCGCAGAACGCGCCGCCCGCTCCGGTGAGCACGACGCAGCCGACGTCGTCGGCCAGCTCGACCTCGGCCAGCACGCGCCCGATGGCGACGTTCATCGGACCCGACATCGCGTTGCGTCGTTCGGGACGGTTCATGGTGATGGTGGCGACGCCGTCGTCAACCGTGGCGAGCAGATCGTCGGTACCCGTGTCGATGGTCCTCATGGCCACGACAGTACGACGCGCTCACCGCTCGGACGAGTGGGACGGGGCCGCGTCGCCCGGCGTCTGCAGCCCGTCCGCAGCCGACGTCCGCAGCCGACCCACGGCGATCGCGATCGCGGACGTGACGATCCACCGGTCGCCGGTCGTCCGCCCCACACGCTGGAGCAATCGTGGATCGACGAGTCGTCGCGGTTGGTCACCGCGGCGCCGATCACCCACGCGCCGACGAATGCCGCCGGTCCGGCCACACGCCGACCACCGCCAGCCGCACCGCATCCGACTCGGCCGGCGACGAGCTCATCGACCGAGCGATGCGCGCACCCGCGGCGCCTCGACAGCAACCGTCGCGCCCGCCGTGCCCGTCGTCCGCGCCGTGCCCGTCGTGGCCGCCCTGCACGCCACGGCTCGGCGTTGGCGGCGCCTGCGCGTGCGCCACCACATCACGCCGAGCAGCGCGACGAGCAGACCGGCGAGCCCGAACACCTACGCACCGAGGACCGACGCCAGACCGACGGCGCCGAGGAAGCCGAGGATCGGGCCCGCGCAGCATGCCGCACAGGCGGCCGCACCGGCACCGATCACCGCTGCGCCCTCGCGCTTCGAGCTCATTGCTGGGCCC
>JAODBQ010000519.1 GCA_025464045.1 Ilumatobacteraceae bacterium | reverse complement strand
TGCTTCGTGATCTCGAGCACGCTCGCCGGGTTCGCCGGCCTGATCGGCATGGCCAGGATCTCGGCCGGCGACCCACGGGTCGGTAGCCAGTACGCGCTGCAGGCGATCGCCGCCATCGTGCTCGGCGGCGCCACGCTGGCGGGCGGGCGCGGCTCGCCGATCGGCACGTTCGGCGGCGTCGTCCTGCTCGGTGTCGTCCAGGCCGCGCTGACGTTCAACAACGTCGCCACGTTCTGGAACGACGCCGTGTTCGGCGGCGTGCTGATCTTCGCAGTGGTCGTCACCGCGATCACCGATCTCCGCCGCGACCGGGCCTCCGGTCGATCGCTGCTCAAAGGGTTCGTGACCCGCCAACCCGCCAGGGCAGTTCCAACGACCGATGTCCCATCGGTCACCACACCACAAGGGGAGACTCCACAATGATCAATCCGGACGAGATGCCGCCCGTCGGGCGACGCCGGTTCCTGCAGGGCATCGCTGCCATCGGTGGCCTTGCCGCCGGCGGTGGACTGCTCGCCGCATGCGGCAGCGACAAGAAGACTGCATCCACCACGGCCTCCACGGCCGCGCCGGCGACGACGAGCGCCGGCACCGCAACGACCACCGCCGGCTCGGGCGCGGCCGCGACGACGGTGGCCGGGAGCGCCGGGACGACCACGGCCGAGACCACGGGCGGCACCCTCGTCGCCGGGCCGACGGAGGGCGTCATCGGCGTCACCCTCAACGGTGTCAACGACTACGCCAAGCAGCTGGCGACGGGTGTGTACGAGGCGTTCAAGGGCACCAAGTACACGATCGAGGTGGCGTCCGACAACTACGACGCCGGGACCGAACTGACCAACGCCGAGGCGCTGATCTCCAAGGGTGCGGTCGGCATCGTCGGCCTCGCGGTGACCGCGGAATCGGCGGCGTCGGCGGCCCAGGCCGCGCAGGCGAAGGGCGTCCCGTACGCCAACTCGCTGTGGCCGGGCCCGACCGACGCCGACAAGTACTTCACGGCTGTTGCCGCACTCGATTCGGTCAAGGGCGGCACGCTGATCGGCGAGTACCTGAAGACCACCCTGCCCGCGGGCGGGAAGATCTGCGTGGTGCAGGGCATCGTCGGCCAGGGCTTCTCGGAGCTCATCGACCAGGGTCTCGACGCCTCGCTCAAGGGGACGCCGTTCACCGTCGTCGCCCGCGAACAGGGCTTCTTCGACCGCACGAAGGCGGTTGCCGTGGTCGAGACCGCCTTCCAGGCGAACCCCGACATCGCGGTGATCGTGGCGTACGCGGCGTCGATGTCGGACGGCATCGCCCAGTGGCTGAAGGACAACAAGAAGGACACCGTCCTGCACGTCTCGTCCGATGCCGACGAGGAGATGATCGGCTGGATCAAGACCCCGTACCTCAAGGCCGCGCGCTACTACTCCGCGGCGCAGACCGGTCTGATCGCCGGCCAGGGGCTCCTCAAGGCCCTCAAGGGCGAGAAGCCGGCGTTCAAGACGGACGTGGACCAGATCATCGCCACCGCGGACAACATCGACGCCGTCGTCGCCAAGAACCCGTACGTGTACGCGGAGTTCAAGGACAAGGTCGCCAACCTCTAGAGCACACCGAGACGACGCCGGCCGTCCAGCGTGACGGCCGGCGGCGTGCTCAACTCAACTGTTGCCATCTCAGACGTGCCATCTCAGGCGTGCCATCTCACACCATTGAAAGGGAGACATCGTGGAAACCGTGCCGGTCATCGACATCGGGCCGTTCATCCATGGCTCGGACGCCGACCGCGAGGTCGTCGCCGCCAAGATCGCCCACGCCTGCGAGGAGATCGGGTTCTTCCAGATCACCGGTCACGGCGTCTCGGAGGAGTTCATCCAGTCGGTCTACGACGCGTCGCGCGCGTTCTTCGATCTGCCGGAGGAGGACAAGGAGGTCGCCGCCCAGCCCGCACCGGACCAGGTGCGCGGGTGGAGCGCGGTGGGCAAGGAGGGCCTGTCCTACTCGCTCGACGAGAAGGCGCCGGGCGACCTCAAGGAGAAGATGGACATGGGCCCGTTCGACGTGCCCGACTCCGATCCGTACTTCCACAGCGACGAAGCCGGCCCGCACTTCGCGGCGAACGTGTGGCCGTCGGCGATGCCCGAGCTGCGGCCGCTGTGGGAGTCCTACTTCGCGGCGATGAGCGAGGTGTCGCGTCAGGTGATGCGCATCTTCGCGGTCGGGCTCGGCCTCGACATCGACTACTTCGAGGACAAGATCGACCGGCACATCAGCATGTTCCGCGTCCTCAACTACCCCGATCAGCCGGAGGCTCCGCTCGCCGGTCAGCTGCGCGCCGGGGCACACAGCGACTACGGGAGCCTCACCCTGCTGCGCCAGGAGCAGCGCCCGGGCGGGCTGCAGGTGATGACGAAGAACGACGGGTGGATGGATGTGCCGGCGATCCCCGGCGCGCTCGTCGTCAACATCGGCGACCTGATGGCCGAGTGGACGAACGATCGGTGGGTGTCCACGCTGCACCGTGTCGTCAACCCGCCGCGGGAGCAGGCGAGCGACTCGCGCCGGATCTCGCTCGTGTTCTTCCACCAGCCGAACTACGACGCGATGATCGAGTGCCTGCCCACCTGCCTCGCCGAGGGGGAGGTGCCCAAGCACGTCGCGATCAGCTCGGGCAACCACCTCTACTCGAAGTTCGTCAAGCAGACGACGTTCGGTCAGGGCGTCAGCGCATGACGGTGACGGTCTCGCTGGCCAGCTACATCAGCGAACGGTTCGTCGAGCTGTTCGAGTTCTACTCGAGCGTCTTCGAGCTGCCGGAGGTGGAGGAGCTGCACAGCGACATCTTCCGCGGCGCCGACGCGGGCGGGGTGACGATCGGGTTCTCGGCATCCGTCGTCTACGACATGCTCCACATCGCCGAGTGGCGCGAGGCGAAGGGCACGACGCAGTACCTCACGTACGAGTGCGCCAGCGACGACGAGGTCGACGCGCGCACGGCGACGGCGCTGTCGCTCGGGGCGACGTTGCGCCACGAGCCGTACGAGACGTACTACGGCGCCTGGCAGTCCGTTCTCGCCGACCCGGACGGCAACATCTTCCGGATCAACCACTTCCGCTGATCCCGCCGTCGCCCACGAAAGCCCCACCCACCACCGCATTCACCCACCCCAGCCCGGTCGTGGTCCGAGTCGCTGCGTCGTGGTCCGAGTCGCGGCGTCGTGGTCCGAGTCGCGGCGTCGTGGTCCGAGTCGCTCGGGGTGGCGCGAGTCGCGGGACGGAGGAAACCCGGCCGCACGACTCCAG
>JAODBQ010000516.1 GCA_025464045.1 Ilumatobacteraceae bacterium | reverse complement strand
TGCGAGCAGCAGTCGGCGGGCGTGGTCGTGCGTCCGCTGCATCACGGCCACCAGGGCCAGCGCATCGGCGGTGAGGATGTCGTCGGCTCCGGCGTGCTCGGCGAGCACCACGCACGACGGGACGCTGCGGGTGTGGTTGGTCGGCATCAGCGTGCTCCTGGGGATGAGGCGGTCCGGAAGATCGGTTCGTCGAGCTGGTCGAGCGCCAGCACGGTGTGCAGCAGCGCGTCGGCACCGCAGACGAGCTGGTCGAGGTCGGTGTGCTCGTGCGGCGAATGGCTGATGCCGTCCCGGCTGGGCACGAAGACCATGCCCATCGGACAGATCCGCGCCATCACCTGCGCGTCGTGACCGGCGCCCGAGAACAGCCGCATCGTGCGTTGCCCGAGCTGTTCGGCGACGCGCTCGATCGTGGCCGCGATCGTCGGGTCGGCGGGGACAGCGAGGCGCGGCGGATCGGCGACGATGACCGCCGTGACTCCACGACGCGCGGCGATGTCGTGCACGCCCTGCTGCGCGTCGCCGTCCGCGCGGTCGAGGCGTTCGTCGTCGATGTCGCGCATCTCGACGGTGAAGCGCGCGGAACCCGGGATCACGTTGGCCGCGTTCGGGGCGATCTCGAGCGAGCCGACGGTGGCCACGGCCACCGCGCCGTCCGCGGCGAGGGACTCGATCGCCAGCACGATCTCCGCCGCCGTGCACAGGGCATCGGCGCGAGCTCCCATCGGTGTCGTCCCGGCGTGGTTCGCCGCGCCCGTCAGCTCCACGGTGAACGTGCGCCTGCCGGCGATCCCGGTCACGACGCCGATCGGCACGCCGGCCGCGTCCAGCGACGGACCCTGCTCGATGTGCAGTTCGACGTAGGCGGCCACCGCGCCGGCCGGCGCAGCGGCCGAGGCGAGGTCGTCGGGCCGACCGCCGGCAGCCTGGATCCGCTGCGCCACCGTCTGCCCGTGCGGCGGTCCGTAGCCGAGATCCACCGGCGCGCCGACGAGGGCGAAGCTGCCCGTGAACGGCGGCGTGGTGTCCACGCCCTCCTCGTTCGCGAACGCGACGACCCACAGCGGGTGCCGCAACCGGTGGCCGGCGCGACGCAGCGCCGCGGCGACCTCGATCGCCGCGAGGACGCCGTACGCACCGTCGAGGTGGCCCCCCGACGGCACCGTGTCGAGGTGGCTCCCGAGCACGATCGCCGCCTGGGTGGGCGCGGGACCGATGCGGCCGATGAGGTTCGTGGCCGCGTCCAACTCGACCTCCAGCCCGGCTTCGGTCATCCAGGCGGCAGCCAAGGTGCGCGCGGCCACATCGGCAGCGGAGAACGCCAACCGGGTCACCCCACCGGTTGCGGACGCGCCGACCGACGCCATCTCACGCAGCCGATCGGCGAGCGTCGCGGCGTCGATCGACGGGTTCGACGATGTCAACGGTGTGATCCGGCGGGCGATCCGAGCACGTCATCGATCGAACGGTTCGCGGCGAGGTGGGCCTGGTAGGCGCGGAAGCCCCCGAGGTCGGCGATGTCGACCACCTTGTCGCCCGGCACGAGGCGCTCCGGCTGCAACTGCATCGCGTTGACGATCTGCCCGTCGTCGAGCTCGATCGTGGCGATCTCGAGCTCCGCCGGCTCGGCCGGCAGCAGCGACTCGAAGAGGATCTCCTCACTCATCTCGTACAGCTCGCCGAGGATCGAGCAGCCGCCCTCGTCGACGGGCAGCAGACCGGGGAACTCGTCACGAACGGCGTAGAACCGATACGCAGCACGGGTTCGCGCCGGGCCGAGGAACGTCGCCCCGGCCACGGCGTGGTGGTCCTTCTGTCCCGACATCGCGGTGCCGTTCAGGAACATGCGACGCATGGTGCGCTCCAACGTGGGCTCGATCGGTCGGGGAGGCAGGTCATCCTGCGCCGACCTGCTTGCGGGTCTTGCCGAGCACCCATTCGCCGGACGTGACGACGCGGTGGTGCGGCGGGTCGTCGGCCGAGGTGCATGTGGGGATGCAGCTGATCGCGGCATCCCGCGACGGTTGGTGGAAGAACGGGATCGAGATCCGGTCGCGCCCGGCATCGGTACGGCCAGGGTTGACGACCCGGTGCATCGTCGACACCCAGCGGTCGTTCGTCCACATCGCCAGCAGGTCGCCGAGGTTGACGACGTAGGTGCCCGGCAGGTGCGGCACGTCGGCCCAACCGTCCGTCTTGGTCATGACTTGCAAACCGCCGGGTGCATCGTCCTGGTAGAGCACGGTCATGCTGCCGTAGTCGGTGTGCGCACCGCGGCGCAGCTGGCCGGGCATGGGCTCGGTGACCTGCGGGGCGTAGTAGTTCACGCAGAGGTTGGAGATGTGGTCGGCGAACTTGTCGGCGAACCAGTCTTCGGGCAGCTCCAAGGCGAGGGCGAAGATCCGCATCATCGTCGCGGCCAGGGCCTCCAGGGCCGCGTAGTAGGTCGTCAGCGCTGGCCGCAGGTCCGGTGCTGCTGCCGGCCAGATGTTGGCGCCGTAGAAGTACTCGAGCTCCGGTTCGACGGTGCCGTCGGCCGCACGGGTCTGTACGGGCCCCGCGTCGAAGCGGCTGATGCGGAACAGCTCGCAGAGGTCGGGCGGTGTGGCGACGTCGAGCGATCGGGCGAGCGCAGAGCCGCCGGGTGGCTCGTAGCCGCGGAAGTACCACGGCCGCGCCGGGAGCGCGCTGCACTTCTCCTCCGGTGCCAGCAGGAAGAACTGGCGGGCAGCACGAACCGCACCGTCGATGATCGACGGATCGACGCCGTGCCCGGCCACCACGAGGAAGCCGATGTCCGCACAGGCAGCGCCGACCGCACGCACGACGGCGTCGGGACCCGTGCCATCGAGGAACGGCGAGATGTCGATCACGGGCACCGCATCCATCCGGCTGCTCCTCTTCACTCGGCCGATTGCATACAGTACCCAATTCGTCGGACGCTGTCACCACCGATCGACGGGCCGTTCGCGATCGAGACGCCGGGCGCCTGCCGCGGCGGAGGTGGGCGTCGAGCACGGAGCGCGAGCGCCTCGTGCCACAATTGCTGCCGTCGACGCGGCGCGCACCGTCGGACCTCCCAACCATCTGCCGACTATTCTTCGGACACTCCGAGCAACGCGACAGGAGCGTGCACGATGGCAAGGGCAACCCGGGGTGAGGACGTCCATGCTGGGCTCGATGCGGACGACCCCGTCGTCAAGGCCGACCAGAACTGGCGCGATCACGGATGGGAGTCTGGGCCGCACTTCCGGGCCGCCCTGTCGGTGGTGAAGGTCGAGGAGCTGATCAGCGGGCACAACGCCGCCGGGTTCGACCCGTTCCACTTGA
>JAODBQ010000491.1 GCA_025464045.1 Ilumatobacteraceae bacterium | reverse complement strand
TCCGTGAGTGACCTCTCCGCCAGCGGCCCCACCTCGCCGCCGCCGCCGTCGCCTGCCATGACCGGCGGCGGCCCGGGTGGGCGCGGTTGTTGCGAGATGTCGCAGGTGTCGCGCCCACCGGGCCGCTCAGCTGCTGGCGGGGGAGCCGAACTGGCGGTCGCCAGCGTCACCGAGGCCGGGGACGATGAACGCGGTCTCGTTCAAGCGCTCGTCGACCGAGGCGGTGTAGATCGCCAGGTCGAGGCCGGCCTCGATGAGCAGCTGGATCCCCTCGGGCGCGGCGAGCACGCAGACGACGATGATCGTGCCGGTCGCACCGCGCTCGACCAGCAGCTTGCACGTGTGCGCGAGCGAGCCGCCGGTCGCCAGCATCGGATCGAGCACGATCACCTGCCGGCCGGCGAGCGCCTCGGGCAACTTGTTGACGTACGGCTTGGGCTGGAACGTCTCCTCGTCGCGTGACACCCCGATGAAGCCGACGTCCGCGCTGGGCAGCAGCTCCTGCGCGGCGTGGACGAAGCCGAGCCCGGCGCGCAGGACCGGCACCACCACCGGTTGGCTCGACAGCGCGCGACCCGTCGTCGCCGTGAGGGGCGTCTGCACCTCGACCTCGTGCGTCGGCAGGTCGCGCGTGGCCTCGGCGATGAGCAACGTGCCGATCCGCTCCAGCTCCTGGCGGAAGAGCGCGTTGGGCGTGTCTCGATCACGCACTCGGGTGAGCGAATCGGCGATCAGCGGGTGTTCGACGATGTGGACGGCGACGGGCATGGCAGCGAGTGTGTCAAACCGGCGGGCGACCTCGGCAATGGCCGGCCCTGGCGAGATGGACGGCCATGTTCTCCGCCGCTGGCGGACTCCGCGGTCACGGCCGGGTACAGCTAGAAGCGCCCGACCGTCTGCTCGGCACGGGCGAGCGCGTACCGCGGCTTGATCTGCCCGTTGATCAGCTTCAGCCGCTCCGGGAACGGGGCGAACGCGCTCTTCATCGCGTTGACCGTCAGCCACTCGAAGTCGTCGAGGCCCCACCCGAACGCCGCGTGCAGCTGGACGAGCTCGTTCGTCATCGACGTGTCGCTCATCAGCCGGTTGTCGGTGTTGACCGTGACCCGGAAGCGCAGCCGCCGGAGCATGCCGATCGGGTGGTCGCTGATCGTCGCGCAGACCCCCGTGTTGACGTTCGACGTCGGGCACAGCTCCAACGGGATCCGGCGGTCGCGCACGTACGCGGCCAGTCGCCCGAGCTGCTCGTCGCCGGGCGGCCCGACGATGTCGTCGACCAAGCGCACGCCATGGCCGAGTCGTTCGGCGCCGCAGAACTGCACGGCCTCCCAGATGCTCGGCAGGCCGAACGCCTCGCCGGCATGGATCGTGGCGTGGAAGTTCTCACGCTGCACGTACTGGAACGCGTCGAGGTGTCGGGTCGGCGGGTAGCCCGCCTCGGCGCCGGCGATGTCGAAGCCGACCACCCCGGACTCGCGCCAACGCACCGCGAGCTCGGCGATCTCCAAGCTGCGCGCCGCGGTACGCATCGCCGAGAGGACCGCATGGATCGTCAGCTCGGTGCCCGCCGCGCCGCGGCGAAAGCCGTCCATCATCGCCGCCATCACCTCGTCGAGCGTGAGGCCGGCTTCGGTGCACAGCTCCGGCGCCATGCGCACCTCGGCGTACACAACGCCGTCCGCAGCGAGGTCACGGGCGCACTCGAACGACACCCGCTCGATCGCGTCGCGGTGCTGCATCACCCCGACGGTGTGGGCGAACGTCTCCAGGTAGAGCACGAGGTCGTTGCGCTTGGCGCCACGGTTGAACCAGTGCGCGAGCTCACCGACGTCGTGGGTCGGCAGGCCGCGGTAGCCGAACTCCTCGGCGAGCTCGATGACCGTGCGCGGACGCAGACCGCCGTCGAGGTGGTCGTGCAGGAGCACCTTGGGCAACGAACGGATCAACTCCTCGTTCACCCGACCACCGCGCGATCGAGCCGGCGCAGCGGCATGTCCGCCGGGCGTTGCAGCCAGTTCCAGGACGGGTAGTCGGCCGCGGCCGAGATGCAGTGCAGCGAGTAGGCGTGACGGCTCGTCGGCGACCGGTTGACGTCGCTCCAGTGGGGGAGCAGGCCGTGCAGCACGACGAGCGTGCCGGCCGGCACCTCCAACGCGACGAGCTCGCTGGGCTCCGGCAGGGGCGTGTCGGCCAGCGTGTCGAAACGCGTGCCGTCGTCGTCGGTCGTGCCGGCGCGCCTGAACACCGAGCGCAGGGCCGTGCGATGCCCACCGGGAGCGGCCCACAGGCAGCCGTTGTCGACCGTGGCATCCTCGATCGCGAACCAGAAGCCGGTGACCGTGATCGGGTCGGTCCACAGGAACGTCGCGTCCTGGTGGCAGCCGACCTCACCGCCGATCAGCGGCTGCTTGAAGATGTACATGCTCTGCAGCGCCAGGGCGTCGACCAGTCCGACGTCGATGGCGACCCCGGCGAGGTCGGCGGTGTAGCTGAACGCTTCGAAGGTGGGATCGAGGTCGTGCATCGCATGACCGATCTTGTTGATGCTCAGCGCCTTCGCGTGACGCAGCCCGCCGGCGTCGTCGAACGCGTCCTCCTCGAAGAAGCACCACGTGCCGGACCCGGAGGCGAGGAACTCGACGTCGCACACCCGCTGCTGCTGATCGGTCGTGAACACCGTGCGCCGATCGCTCGGCTGGAACTCGGCGACGATCTGCTCCGCCGCGGCGCGGAGCTCCGTGCACCGCGCCGGCTCGACGAAGCCCTCCACTGCCAGGAAGCCGTCGCGACGGTAGCGGTCGATCTGCGCGTCGGAGAGGACAGCACCCATCGGGCAGATGGTAGGCGGCGGCACGGGCACTCCGTACCCTGTCGCGATGGCGATACCCGGAGAGTTGACGGTGCTCGGGCACACGGTGCGCGAGCCGATCGCGCACGTGGAGGTGTTCCCGGCTCCGGCGAACGTCACGACCGTCCGCTTCACCACCGAGGAGCTGGCCTCGATGTGCCCGGTGACCGAGCAGCCGGACCTCTCGCACGTCGTCATCGAGTACACGCCCGGCGAGTGGTGCGTCGAGTCGAAGAGCCTCAAGCTGTACCTGTGGGGCTTCCGCGACCGGGCGGTCTTCGCCGAGGCGCTCGCCGCGGAGATCGCCGGCGAGGTGATGACCACCGCCCAACCGGTGCGGGTGCGAGTCATCCTCACCCAGCGGCCCCGTGGCGGCATCGAGGTCCAGGCGATCAGCGAGCTGCCCTGAACGGCTGACCCGCCGTGACGACCCCGCGGCCCGACGATCCCATCCGCCGTCGCCGTCCCTAGGCTCGGAGCGACCAAGGAGAACAACATGCGATCCGTCACCCTGCTGCTGGCCAGACTGCTCCTCGGTGCCTACATGGTCGTCCATGGCGCCCAGAAGTTGTTCGGTGCGTTCGACGGTCCGGGGCTGGAGACGGCGGGACAGGGCTTTGCCGCGATGGGGCTCACCCCGGGCAAGGCCAATGCCGCGCTCGCCGGCGTCTCCGAGCTCGGCGGTGGCGTGCTCACCGCCGCCGGTGTCGCCGACCCGCTCGGCCCGTTCGCGATCATGGGCGCGATGACCGTGGCCACCGCGGTGCACCGCAAGGCCGGCCCGTTGGGCGCCAAGGGCGGCTTCGAGCTGCCGGTCACGAACCTCGCGCTCGCCGCCGTGCTGGCGGCCACCGGTCCCGGCAAGCTGCATCTCGGGCCGCGCTTGTTGCTGAAGCACACCCTCGTGGTCGGTGCCGGCGCGGCGGCGGTGACGGGATACCTGCTGACGAAGCTCGTCCGCGCCCAGGAGCAGCAGTCCGCCGCCGCCGCGCTCGTCGCTGAGGCGGCGGCAGAGACGGCCGAGCCGGCAGCGACCCCCGACATCTGAGCCCCGCCGCGCACGCCTGAAACGGTCTGCGGCGAAGCTCCACCCTGGCAGGCTGTCGCGGTGGGCGACCGGTACGTTGCACGCGCGTTGCCCCGCGTCGCCGCCGCAGGAGGACCCGATGAACGATCCCCAACGTCCAGCCGCCGCCGCCGGCACGTTCGCGATCGGCGGCGACCTGCACGTCAACCGACTCGGCTTCGGAGCGATGCAGCTCACCGGGTCGGGCGTGTGGGGCGAACCGAAGGATCCCGACGAGGCTGTGAGGGTGTTGCGACGGGCAGTGGATCTCGGCGTCAACTTCATCGACACCGCTGATTCCTACGGCCCGGCGGTGAGCGAACGGCTGATCGCACGGGCGCTGAGCCCCTATCCGTCCGATCTCGTGATCGCCACCAAGGTCG
>JAODBQ010000473.1 GCA_025464045.1 Ilumatobacteraceae bacterium | reverse complement strand
CGCGCCGGGCAGCTGCCCGGACTTGATCTTGTCGGCGGCGCGCTGGTTCGTGTACCCGGACACCCGCTGGTGGATCACCAGGTCGGCGAGTCCCTGGCGGACGATCGGGTCCTTGTCGAGCCCGAAGTGGCGGACCATCTCGAACAGCCGGGTGAACAGGTTGTTGCCGCCGCCCCCGCCGCCGATGGTGGCGCGTTCGTTCATCAGCGTCGTCAGCGCCACGTTCCAGCCGTTGTTGACGTCACCGAGGCGATGGTCGTCGGGAACGCGCACCTCGGTGAAGAAGACCTCGTTGAAGTTCGCGCCGCCGGTCATCTGCCGCAGCGGGCGGATCTCCACCCCGGGCGCCTTCATGTCGACGATGAACCCGGTGAGGCCGCGGTGCTTGGGCAGGTTGGCGTCGGTGCGGGCGATGATCTCGCCGATGTCGCTGTAGTGCGCGCCCGAGGTCCAGACCTTCTGGCCGGTGATGATCCACTCGTCGCCGTCCTTCTCGGCCTTGGTCTGCAGGCTGGCGAGATCGCTGCCGGCACCCGGTTCGCTGAACAGCTGGCAGCCGACGAGGTCGCCGCGGTAGAGCTTCGTCAGGTAGAGGTCCTTTGCGTGGTCGCTGGCATGGGCGAGGATCGTCGGTGCGACCATGCCGAGGCCGATCGTGAACACGCCCATGTTCGGCGTCTGGTACTTCGACTCGAGCGAGTTGTACAGCCGCTCATGGGCGCCGCTGAGCTCGCTGCCGCCGAACTCCTTCGGCCCGGTGATCCACCCGAACCCGGCATCGAAGCGCTTGCGGCGGAACGCGCAGGCCTCCTGCACGTCGACGAGCTCGTCCTCGCGGTTCTTCTCCTCGGCGCCGGCGACGCGGTCGGAGCCCTCGCCCCAGACGAACTTCTTCTCGGCGGCCTTGAGCGGGACGTTGGCGTCGAGGAAGGCCTTCGCCTCGGCGGCGAAGGTGTCGAGATCCGTCGATGACGTTGAGGTTGCAGACATGCGCGCGAACGCTAGTTGTACGGCGCAACAAGGTGTTCATCCGGGCGCGCGTCGCGCACCGGTAGCGTCGGCCCGGATGTCGCGAACCGTCACCGTTGCCGCTGCCCAGCTCGGTCCCGTGCAGCGCGACCACACGCGCGAGCAGGTGGTCGAGCGGCTCGTCGCCCTGCTGCACGACGCGCACGCTGCCGGCGCCGAGCTGGTCGTGTACCCGGAGCTCGCCCTGACGACGTTCTTCCCGCGCTGGTTCGTCGACGACATCGCCACCGCCGACCACTGGTACGAGCGCTCGATGCCGAACGCGGCGACGCAGCCGCTGTTCGACGAGGCCCGCCGCCTCGGCGTCGGCTTCTGCCTCGGCTACGCGCTGCTCGACGAGGCGGGGCACCGCTGGAACGTGCAGACGCTGGTGGAGCGCGACGGCTCGATCGTCGCGACGTACAAGAAGTCGCACATCCCGGGTCACGAGACGAACGAGCCGGACCGGCCGTTCCAGCACGCCGAGCGCTACTACTTCGAGCCGAGCCCCGAGGGCTTCGGCGTGTGGCGGGCGTTCGGCGGGCTCGTCGGGATGATGATCTGCAACGACCGTCGCTGGCCGGAGAGCTACCGCGTGATGGGCCTGCAGGGAGTCGAGCTGATCCTGTGCGGCTACAACACCCCGATCCACTACGTGCCCGATCCGAGCCAAGACATCCTCCAGGGGTTCCACAACGCGCTGGTGATGCAGTCCGGTGCGTACCAGAACGGCACGTGGGTCGTCGGCGTCGCCAAGGGTGGTGTCGAGGAGGGGGTCGATTCGCTGACGCAGTCGATGATCGTCGCGCCGAGCGGCCAGATCGTCGCGCAGGCGCTGACCACCGACGACGAGGTGGTCGTCGCCCGTTGCGACCTCGACTGGTGCAAGCGCTACACCGGCACGCTGTTCGACTTCGAGCACTACCGGCGCCCGGAGCTGTACGAGCGGATCACCGCCCAGCGCGGCGTCGTCCTCCCGGACTGAGCGCGCGGCGCGGCCTGGCGATCATGGGCCGGCAGTGAGTGGTGAACCGTCGCCGAAGTCGTCGATCAGCGGCACGTGCGACGGCGCGGTGCTGTCCGCGGGGCGGGTGATGACCGCGGCGACGGCACCGAGGACGACGATCCCTCCCGCTGCCTGCAACAGGGTCACCGGCTCGTCGTGGATCGGCCATGCCACCCCGATCGCGACCACGTTCATCGCCAGCAGGTACAGCGACGACCGCGAGGCGGTGGCGAACCTGTGGACCCAGCTCATCAGGGTGTGGCCGACGATCCCGATCACGAGCGCGACGAACCCGAGGTAGAGCCAATCCGCGCCGGCCAGCTGGCGGTAGTCGTCGAGACTGGACGTGGCCAGTGCGATCGGTGTGATCGCGATGCCGGCGAAGAGGGTCACCCCCGCCATCCACTGGATCGGATCGATCGGTGTCGTCGAGCGCACGCGCCGGTTGATCAGGTAGTAGGCGGTGAAGGTGAGCGTCGCGGCGAGCGCGAACAGGAAGCCGAGCGGATCGGTGCGCACCGCCTTGTCGCCGCCGAGGATCACGACGGCGACGCCGCCGACACCGACGGCCGTCCAGAACACGTGCCAGCGCGTGGCCCGCTCGCCCATCCATCGACCCGCGACGAGCAGGACGATCCCCGGCTGCAGGGCCTGGATCACGGCGATCACGGCAACGGACGCGTGCTGCAACGCGGTGAACACGAACACGAGGTTGACCCCGAACAGCACGCCGGCGACGGCCGTGCGGCGCAGGATCTGCATCGACATGTGCCGTCCGGAGAAGCGTGCCAGCGCCCACAGGATCGGGATCGAGATCCAGAACCGCACCGACACGCTGACCAGCGGCGGTGCGCTGATCAGCTTGGTGATCGGCGGACCGAGGCCCCAGATCACGACGACGGCCAGCATGGCACCGCCGGTGAGCCGGCTCGACGGCTCCGCACCGACGCCGGGCGCCGGCGCGGACGTGCTTCCCGGCCCCGCGGCAACCCTCATCGCCAGGATCGTAGTGGTCGGCCCCCTGGCCGGCCCACGTGTGAACAGTGCGTGACCTCCGGGTCCGTCGGCTTCCCATCGGGCGCGTTCTTTGACAAAATGTCAAGCGTGACGATCGAGTTCGAGCTGAACGGCACGCCGGTCTCCGTGCGCGACGACCATCCGCACCTGCTGGCGGCCATCCGCGAGGAGCTCGGCGTGACCTCGCCGAAGGACGGCTGCTCGCCCCAGGGGCAGTGCGGTTGCTGCACGGTGATGATCGACGGCAAGGTCCAGATCTCGTGCACGTACGACTGCGGCAAGGTCGCCGGCAAGTCGGTGACCACGCTGGAGGGCGTCGCCGAGGAGGAGCGCCAGCGGTTCTCCGACGCATTCGCGGCGTGCGGAGGCCTGCAGTGCGGCTTCTGCATCCCCGGGATCGTGATGCGCGCCAAGGCGCAGATCGACAAGAAGGGTGCCGACCTCCAGCGCGACGACATGGCCCGTCACCTCGGCGCCCACCTGTGCCGCTGCACCGGCTACGTGAAGATCCTCGACGCGATCGAAGCGGTCGCCAAGGGCACGGTCCTCGACTCGGCGCTGCCGGGCGGCGTTGGCACCAGCGGGGCCAAGTTCGAGGCGCACGAGCTGTGCCTCGGGGACCGCGGCTACGTGGACGACATGCGCGTGCCGGGGTTGCTGCACGCTGCGCTGCACCTGACCGCGCACACGCGGGCCGACATCCTGCGCATCGACACCTCGGCGGCCAAGTCAGCCCCCGGTGTCGTCGACGTCTTCACGGCCGCCGACATCCCCGGCAAGCAGTACGTCGGGATCATCTACAAGGACTGGCCGGTGTTCATCGGCGAGGGCCAGCGCACCTCGTACGCCGGCGACGTGCTGGCGATCGTGGTCGCCGAGACGAAGCAGCAGGCGCGTGCCGCGGCGGAGCTGATCGAGATCGACTACGGCGTGCACCGGCCGATCACCGACGCCGTCGCGGCCATCGACGACCTCGAGGTAGCCGTCTACGGGACGGAGAACAACGTGCTGTCGGTGAGCACCTACGCCCGCGGCGATGTCGACGCGGCACTCGCCGCCAGCGCGCACACCGTCCACGAGGTGTTCCAGACGCAGCGCATCGAGCACGCGTTCCTGGAGCCGGAGAGCACGCTGGCGACGATCACCGAACACGGCGACCTGTACGTCTACTCCGGCGGGCAGGGCGTGTGGGACGACCGGGACCAGATCGCCTCGCTGCTCGGCCTGACGAACGAGCAGGTCACCGTCGAGCTCGTCTCCAACGGCGGCGCGTTCGGTGGCAAGGAGGACATGAGCAACCAGGGGCAGACGGCACTCGCCGCCTGGCTGCTGCAGCGTCCCGTGAAGTGCACGCTGTCGCGCGAGGAGAGCCTGCTGATCCACGCCAAGCGCCACCCGATCCGCCTGGAGTACTGGGCTGGGTGCGACGCGGACGGGGTGCTGACCGCGCTGCGGGTGACG
>JAODBQ010000466.1 GCA_025464045.1 Ilumatobacteraceae bacterium | reverse complement strand
AGGGAAGCCTACGGGACCGCCCGGCGGGTTAGGTTCGCGAGCGATGTCAATGAGCCGGCGATGAGCCAGACGACCGACACCGACCTGCGCACCACGCGCGTGTGGGTGAGCGATGCCACCACCGGCCTCGGGGCACGGGTGCTGCGCAGCCTCGGCAACGACCCCGGCATCGTCCTCGCCGAACCGGACGACTGCGACGTGCTGGTGTGGCTCACCGCCGCCAACGCCGAGGCGCGGGCGCGGCGCCACGAGAGCGCCACCGAGGGCATCACCAGCGCGCTCGCCTCCGCGGCCACCGCGCGCCACGTCGTGCTGGTGTCGTCGGCCATGGTCTACGGGGCGTACGCGAACAACCCCGTGCCGCTCACCGAGGAAGCCGCATTGCGACCCGAGGCGGAGTTCGTCTTCGCCCGCCAGCTCGGCGCGGTGGAGCAGCTGGTCGACGAATGGCGCCTGGCCCGCGCGGACCGCACGGTCACCGTCTTGCGCCCGGTGCTGGCGATGGCGGCCGACGGCACCGGTCCGCTCGCTCGAGCCCTGGCCGCAGGCATGGGGCAACGCGCGCTCGAGGACGATCCTCCCGCACAGTTCCTGCACCTGGACGACCTCACCTCGGCGGTCGTGCTCGCCGTCGACCGCGAGCTGGACGGCGTGTTCAACGTCGCGCCGGACGGTTGGGTGCGCGGCGAGCGTGTTCGTGCGCTGGCCGGCGGCGTGCCGCGGATCAAGCTCCCGGAACGGCTCAACGAGGTCATCGGCCGGCTGCGCTGGCGGTTCCAGCGCGGCCCGATCCCGCCGGGGCTGCGCAGCTACACCCGTTGGCCGTGGTTGGTCGCCAACGACCGCCTGAAGGCGCAGGGCTGGTCGCCGACGGTCACCAACGAGCAGGCGTACGTGGAGGGCACCGAGGGCAAGTGGTGGACCTTGGTGACGCCGAAGCGGCGCCAGGAGATCACCCTCGGGCTGAGCGGGCTGCTCGTCGCCGTCCTCGGCGCGATCGTCGTGCGCGTCGTGGTCGTCGCCCGGCGGCGCCGGCACTGACCAACGCTGACGGTTCGGTCACGCGCTGGCGGGGGCGACGGCGAGGACGATGTCCAACGTCGCCTGCGAGCCGTCGACGTGCTGCACCGTCAGCGCGATCTGGTCGTCGGGGCGGTGGGTGCCGAGCGTGTCGTAGAGGCTCTGGCTCGAGCTCATCGCGGTCGCGTCGATTGCCACGATCGTGTCGCCGGCAACGACGCCGGCCTCGGCTGCCGGCCCATTCGGGTCGACGTAGTTGATCGTCAGCGAGCCCTTGGGATCGGCGTTGAGCTGCACGCCGACCCACGCCGGCGACGACGAGGTGTCGCCGGCCAGCGTCGCGACGGCGCGGCGCAACGAGGCGACGTCCACCGGCAGCACCTTCGGTCCGTTGCTGCCGTGCGAGCACAACCCGACCAGCTGACCGCCGGCGTTGACCACCGGCGTGCCTTCGGCGACGTCGGCGCTGCCCCACGAGACCTGCAGCGAGCCGTCGCCGGCGACGGTGAGCGCCGCGGTGGTCGGCGAGCTGCTGAGCAGCGTGACCACGTCGCCGGTCTGGGGTGCGGCAGCCGCGGCGAACGGCCGGGCGTCGTCAGCCGTGTCGGGGGCGAGCACGGCGATGCCGTGGTAGATCATCGTCACCTTGGCGCGGGTGGTCGTCCCACTGGCGTAGGCGAGCATGACGGTGTCGTCGTCCTTGTTCACCGCGCCGGCGGTGGTGAGGACCATCGGCGCGCTGCCGACGGACACGGCGATCGCCGAGCGGGCTGCGGCACCCGACGTCACGCTGATCGTCCCCTCGGTCGAGTCGCTGGTGCGCGGAGCCGTCGTGGCGACCACGCTGCTTCCCGTTCCGGGAGCGGGGGCGGAGGTCGTCGTCGCGCTGCCGGCCGGGCTCGTCGTGCTCGCCGCCGTCGACGACCCGTCCTCGGTCGTTGGTCCGGTCGAGGGAGCGCTGCTGTCCGCCGAGCCGTCGTTCGAGCTGTCGGCCGTGGTGTCCGGCGGATCGGTGAGCGCTGTCGACGTCACCGACCGGACCCCGGTGGTCGTCGGCCGGGTCGATGCGGCGGTGGTGTCGTCGGCGGTGGTGCGCTCGCTGCTCGAGGTGAGCTCGCTGGCCGGCACCGAGCCCACCCGGAACGTGGACGAGCTCGCGGCACGCAGGGTGGGCATCACCGCAGTGGTGCCGCCACTGGCGCCGCCGCCGGCGTTGGTGGGCAACATCGCCCACAGCACGGCGAGGGCGAGCAGGCCGCCGATGGCGCCGGAGGTGATCAACAGCCCGCGTCCGATGGCGAGCGGCGGCTCCGTGCGCTGCCAGATCGCTTCGCCCATCTCGGACGGGTGCCGCCACATCCGCTCGTGCCTGGGGACGGGCGCGTCGGGGTAGTCCTCGCTGTTCGGCTCCACTCCGTCCACGAGCGGAGCAGGTTAGTGATGACAGAGGGTGCCCGGGGGTCGCGACGTCCGGTGCACCCGTGTGGGCGGACGGCTACGATGGTCCGTCGTGCGACCCCCCGACTCCGGACAGGATTGGCTGGCGCTCGCCGAGCAGCCGCTGTCGGTCGACGCGGCGTACGAATGGTGCGTACAGGGGGACTGCGGGGCGGTGGTGCTGTTCAGTGGAACCGTCCGTGACCACGCAGTCGACGACCAGGGCGCCCTCCGGCGCGGGGTCGGCCACCTCACCTACGAGGCCTACGAGACGCAGGTCGTGCCCCGCCTCGCGGCGATCGCCGGCGAGGTCCGGGTCCGCTGGCCGCAGACCGGCCGGATCGTGCTGTGGCACCGCATCGGCCGGATCGAACTCGGTGACTCGTCGGTCATCGTCGTCGTCAGCTCGCCGCACCGTCCCGAGGCGTTCGATGCCGGGCGCTACGCGATCGACGCGATCAAGGCGACGGCGCCGATCTGGAAGCACGAGGAGTGGGAGGACGGCGCCGACTGGGGCACCGGCGCGCACGCGCCGATCGCCGCGTCCGACGTGCCGTCACCGCCGTCATCCCTGCCGTCATCCCCGCCGCACTCACCATCGTCGCCGCCGGTCACCCAGAACGCGGCTCGCTGATGTTGATCGCCATCGGCATCGTGGTGGTCGTCGTCGCCCTCGCAGCGGCCATCTGGCTCGCCGTGGTGCGCCGGCCGCGCCAGGACGCCGGCATCGTCGGCTTCCGCAGGCACATCGACGCGCTGTCCCCCGAGTCGCGCCGAGAGGTGCAGGAGCGGGTCCGCGACCAGCACGACCGGAGCGACGACGTGGACGACGGGCAGACCTAGTGGCACGCGACCTCGCCATCGACCTCGGCACGGCCAACACGCTGGTGTACATGAAGGGCCGCGGCATCGTGCTCAACGAGCCGTCGGTGATCGCCCTCAACCGGCAGACGGGCGAGGTGCTGGCCACCGGCCGCGAGGCGTGGCAGATGATCGGGCGCACGCCGGGCTACATCGTCGCCGTGCGGCCGTTGCGCGGCGGGGCGATCACGGACTTCGAGATCACCGAGCGGATGATCCGGCTGCTGCTCCAGCGCGTCGGCGTCAGCCGGTTCACCCGACCGAAGGTCGTCATCTGCGTGCCGTCGGCGATCACCGAGGTGGAGCGACGGGCCGTCACCGACGCCGCGCGACGCGCCGGGGCCGCGGACGCGCAGCTGATCGAACAGCCGATGGCGGCCGCGATCGGCGCCGACCTGCCGATCGACGAGCCGGTCGGCAACATGGTCATCGACATCGGCGGCGGCACGAGCGAGACGGCAGTGATCAGCCTCGGCGGGATCGTCGCGCTGGAAGCCGTGCGGGTCGGTTCGTTCGACATCGACGCCGCCATCCAGGCCTACGTGCGCCGCGAGCACGGGATCGCCATCGGCGAGCGCACCGCGGAAGAGGTCAAGATGGCGATCGGCTCGGCCGACGTCACCGAGGACGAGAGCCAGGCCGAGGTGCGCGGCCGCGACCTGATGACCGGGCTGCCGAAGACCGTGCTGCTCACGCCGGAGGAGATCCGCTTCGCCATCGACGACGTGGTCAGCAGCATCACCGCATCGGTGGTGCGCTGCCTGTCGAAGGCACCCGCCGAGCTCGCCCAGGACTTCCTCGGGCGGGGGATGTTCCTCGTCGGCGGCGGCGGTCTGCTGCGCGGCCTCGCCCAGCGGATCGAGCGCGAGACGCAGGTCCCGGTGAAGATGTCGAACCAGCCGTTGGAGGCCGTCGTGATGGGCGCCGGCCACTGCATCGAGCACTACGACGCGCTCAAGTACATGTTCATGGGCGCCCGGCGCTAGCCGCACGTCTCGCGCCGTCAGAGGCTCAGG
>JAODBQ010000462.1 GCA_025464045.1 Ilumatobacteraceae bacterium | reverse complement strand
ACCGGCTTGGAGAGCAGCATCCGCGTCGGCCCCATCGGTCCGTCGGCGGCCGGGTGGGCCTCGACGCGGTTGCCGTGGCCGTCGCCGACCGCCTTCAGGTCGGCCCCGGCGCAGAACGTGCCTCCGGCTCCGGTGAGCACCGCGACGTGCAGCGACGGGTCGCCGTCGAACTCGCGGAACGCCGTGGCCAGTGCCGCGGCGGTCTCGCGATCCACTGCGTTGCGGACGTCGGGGCGGTCGATGGTGATGACGACGACATCGCCGTCGCGATCGGTGGTGACGGTCGTGCCGGTCATCCGCCCATTGGATCACGACCGGCGATCACCCGACCATGCAGCCGCCGTTCACGGTGTCACCGGCGTCAACCGAGGGCGCCGGCGATCACGAGTGCCGTGATCGCCGCGTCCTCGTAGCCGAGCAGCTCGCGCAGCACGAGATCGTTGTGCTCGCCCATCGCGGGGCCGGCGCGGCGCACGACACCTGGGGTGCGCGACAGCACGACGCGTGGCGCCTCGACGATGCAGCTGCCGTGCACCGGGTGCGCGACGGTGAGGTAGTGGTTGCGGTGGTTCAGCTGCGGATCGGCCCAGCAGGCCGCGCTGTTCTGAACGCCGTGGACGGGGACCGCCGCGGCTTGCAGCACCTGTTCGACGTCGGCGACCGTCCGCGACGCGGTCCACGCCGCGATCGTCGTGTCGTCGAGAGCCGTGTCGTCGAGCGGTCTGACGACCGCCGCCAGGGCGCGTCGCTGCGTCGCCGTCTCGCAGGCGATGGCGACCCACGCGTCGTTGCCGTCGCAGGGGTAGACGCCGTGCGGCTGGAGGAACGGATCGGCATTGCCCATCCTCGTCGGGTGCACGCCGTTGACGGTGTGATCGAGGATGGCGGGCGCCAGGAAGTGGATCGAGGCCTCGGCCTGGGAGAGGTCGAGGTGCTGTCCGCAGCCGGTGCGCTCGCGCCAGTCGAGCGCCGCCAGCAGCGCGGCCACGGAGTACCGCGGCGCGACGTAGTCGGTGTACGCCAGGAACGGCCCTGCCGGAGCACGGTCGGGCCAGCCGGTGAGCTCGTAGAACCCAGAGATCGCACCGGCGAGGTTGCCGAACCCGGCGAACTCCGACAGCGGGCCGCTCTGGCCCATCAAGCTCGTGCTCATCATCACCAGCCGCGGGTTGACCTTGCGCAGCTCGTCGTAGCCGAGTCCCCACGCCGCCATCACGCCGGGCGTGAACGATTCGATCAGCACGTCCGCCCATCGGACGAGGTCGAGCAGGACGTCCTTCGCGGCCTGGTTGTTCAGATCGAGGCTGAGACCGAGCTTGCCGCAGTTGAAGTGCGCGAAGGCGACGCTGCCCTCGAGCCCGAGGTCGCCGCACAGCGCGCCGCCACCGCCGCGTGACGCGTCGGGGTGGCCCGGGCCCTCGATCTTGATCACGGTCGCCCCGAAGTCGGCGAGGACCCTGGTGGCCAACGGGCCGGCGAAGACCCACGTGAGATCGACGACCTTCAGCCCGCTGAGGGGCGAGGTCGCCCGGTCGCCGTCCTGGCTGCGCGCCGCAGCGACGGCCGCGGGCCGCAGCGGGCGGCGGTTCGCGTGCTCGCCGAGCGCCGGCGGTGCACCCAGCGCCGGCAACGGGCACGCGCTGGACTTCACGAACGGTCCGGGGCACGTGCGTCCGTCGACCTCGGTCCAGTAGCCACGGTCGCGCAGGTGCTCGTTGGCGACGAGCTCCGCGGCGGTGGCCACCGGAGCCAGGAGGAGTCGCCGCCGACGCGCCTCGGCGAACAGCTCCGCCTTCGTCCGCCGGCTCGTCAGCTCGGTGATCGCCGCCTTCACCGCCTCGAGCTCGCCGGCGCCGGCGGGATCGTTCGCCAACCGCAGCCCGAACGCGTTCCAGTCCCAGTCGCGCATCGCCGCGTCGCAGCAGCCCTCCTCGTGGACCCACTGCATCAGCCGCCGGCTGAACGGCCCGATCATCGTCCCGAACAGCAGGGTGATCGAGACGAAGCCGTCGAGCGCCGGGTAGACGAACTGCAGGTGCACCGGACCGGTGAGGATCCCGCCCGAGGTGCGTTGCGCCTCGGCGTTGGCGTTCGGCGACAGCAGCACGCCGGGGATCCCGGCCTGCATCACCGCCTGCTGGGCCGAGACGTCGACGTGCTGACCGAGACCGCTCGTGCGTCGTTCGGTGAGGGCCAGCAGCGCGCCGACCGCGGCCTCCGCGCCCGCGTGCAGCCAGGCCTGTGGCACCGACGTGCGCACCGGCGCGCGATCGCTGTCGCCGTTCAGCACCTGCGCGCAGCCGGCGGCGAGGATCGTCAGGTCCGATGCCGCCCACCCGGCCTTCGGGCCGTCGCTGCCGAACGCGGTGATCGTCACGTGCACCAGTGCGGGGTTGCGAGCGGCGATCTCGTCGCGGTCGAAGCGCCCGCCGCTGTCGAGCAGCACGTCCGCGTCGCGCACGAGGTCGAGCACCTCCTCGTCGCCGGCGCAGACGATGCTGGACTTGCCACGGTTGAACGCCCACCACTCGAGGCCGTCGCCGCGTTGACGCTCCGGGCTGCCCCCGGGCGGCTCGACCAGGATCACCTCGGCGCCCAGGCCGGCGAGGATCATCCCGGCCAGCTGCCCGCGGTGGTCCGTGGCGTCGACCACCCGATACGCAGACAACATCGCGACCGCACCCCCCGGTTGCACGTCGGACATCCCCCGATGCCGCGCCGTGTGCGCCGCACCTTAGATCGAGGGGGACGGTGCGCGATGATGCGCGGATGCTGTTGTCGGGGAAGGTCGCCATCGTCACCGGAGCTGGATCGGGCATCGGTCGTGCCAGCGCGCTGCGCTTCGCGGCCGAGGGTGCGTCCGTGGTCGCCGCGGACATCCGTGGACCGAAGGTGGACGAGACGGTCGCGTTGATCGAGCGCGACGGCGGTGTCGCCGCTGCGTGCCAGGCCGATGTCGCCAGCGGCACCGACGTCGAACGGATGGTGGCGTTCGCGGTGGAGTCGTTCGGTGGCCTCGACGCGCTGTTCTGCAACGCCGGCACGATCCGTCCCGGCACGGCCGTGACGTTGTCCGAGAAGGACTGGGACCTCGTGATGGCGGTCAACGTGCGCTCGGTGTTCCTCGGTGCGAAGTACGCGGTGCCGGCGCTGGTCGCGCGTGGCGGCGGCACGATCGTGTCCACCGCCTCGGTGTCGGGACTCGCCGGGGATGCGTCGAGCGTCGCCTACAGCGCGAGCAAGGCCGCGGTGATCAACCTGACGCGCAGCCTCGCGGTGGATCACGCCAGGCAGAACATCCGCGTCAACTGCATCTGCCCCGGCGCCATCGACACCCCGCCGGTCGGCAGGATGCTGAGCGATCCGGAGATCCGCCGGCGCAGCGAGCGGGCGCACCCGCTCGGTCGCATCGGCCAGCCCGAGGAGATCGCCGCGGCCGCGGTGTGGCTGTCGTCGTCGGAGTCGTCGTTCGTGACCGGGCAGGCGATCGTCGTCGACGGCGGGCTGTCGGCGCAGTCGCACCTGCAGGGCATGGCCGATCCGCGGCCGACGCACCTGCGCGCGTAGCGCTCGCGATCAGTGGACGGCCAGCACCTGGCCGTTCACCGCTGCCTCCACGAACTTCCCGCCGTCCACGTACACCAGGACGCGCATCGGGAACGTCGGGTCGAAGCCCCACCGCTGGACGACCACGTCCGTCACCGGATGACCGTCCAGCCCGGTCAGTCCCGGGGCCGCGGCGACGAGCGCCGGGATCACGTTCCAATCGACGTCGTCGATGTGGAAGAGCGACGGGGTGAAGTCGATCGTCTCGACCTTCGCTGCGTCGGTGGTGACGCCCGTGAGGAGCCAGGTGATCTGCACCGTGCGCGTCGGATCAGTTGCGTCGCGTGCCGTCGTCACCGCGTGGTCGGCGTAGAGGATGATCGAGGTGAACTGGGTCGGATCGCCCGCAACGGCTTGGTCGAGGAGCGGCGCGAGCGCGGCGGCGGCACCGTCGTCGAACAAGCTCGCGGCGCCGCCGGGCAGCGTCGGCAGCGCCGGAGAAGTCGCGCGTGCGCCGCTCACGGTGAAGATCGGGAGGTCCACCGATCGTGCCGACGCCGGCGGCGCGACGGCATCGGTGGTGCGCCGCGCCCGGTCGAGGGCGTGGTACACCGCGAACCCGCCGAACGTCAGCGGCACCACGAACGCCGCGGCGATCAGCAGCGTCAGCCACCACCGCAGCTTCTTCGTCACGACCACCGGACTTCCCTGCGCGAGCTGGTGCAGCTTGGCGAGGTCGACGTCACGCGGTGCTCCGTGCCGCAGCCGCACCAACGGGCTGGGAGGCGGGACCGGCGCGACGGGGCGAGCGGGTTCGGCGATCGGGCTCCGGCGCTCGAGCGTCGGTCCCTCCGGTTCGGGCGGAAGGTCCTCCGCGCTGGATGTCATGGGCGCCTCGTCGGT
>JAODBQ010000422.1 GCA_025464045.1 Ilumatobacteraceae bacterium | reverse complement strand
CGGTGGGGGCGCGACCCCGCCGCTCGTTCGGTTCGGTGGCGCCCGGGGGGTCAGCGGGTCTTGGCGAGGAAGTGCTCGAGCTCGACCATCACCCGCGTGACCTTGCCGGCCGCGACGAGGCCTTTGGCGTCCGACGCGGAGACGGTGAAGATCAACCGGCGGCCCTCGATCTTGTCGAGGATCGCCTCCGCCTCGACCTGATGTCCGACGGCTGTGGGGTGCAGGTGGTCGATCTGGACGCGCATCCCGACCGTGGTGCAACCTGGCTTGAGGTGCCCCCCGAGCGCCGCGCACGTCGCCTCTTCGCACAGCGCGATGACCCGCGGCGTCGCCAGTACCGGCACGTCGCCTGAACCCATCGACAACGAGGTGTCGTTGTCTCCCACGGTCATCGAGGCGACCCCGCGCATGCCGATCTCCGCACCCACGTTTGGCAGGCTACGAGTCGCAGGCGGATTTGTCTCAATCTGCTCCCGAACGCGCGGCGGCGACCGGCTCGTAGATCGCGCGACGGGTGTCCAGCAATACGCCGACGCGATCGCCGGCCGCCAGGTCGACGTCGGTGCCGCGGACGGCGGCCGTGACCAACGAATCGACGCCGTCGAGGCGGACGCGCACCAGCGTGGTGGCGCCGGCGAACACCTGACCGACGACGGAGCCGGGCAGTCCACCGGCGGCGCCGGCGGCGCACAGCGCCACGTCCTCGGGTCGGACCAGCACGTCCAGGCTGGAGCCGCCGACCGACGGCGGTGCCCTGCCCGCGAGCGCCACGCCCGCGACCTCGAGCCGGCCGCCGGCCGACCGCGTGGTCCGGACCTCGTTCATCGAGCCGACGAACCGCGCCACGAACGCGTTGGCCGGACGGCGGTAGACCTCCGTCGGCGTGTCGAGCTGTTCGAGCCGGCCGTTCGACATCACCCCGACCCGGTCGCTGATCGCCAGCGCCTCCTCCTGGTCATGGGTGACGAACAACGTCGTCGTCCCGAGCTCGGTCTGCAGCCGTCGGATCTCGTCGCGCAGGGTCACGCGCACCTTGGCGTCCAGCGCGCTGAGTGGTTCGTCGAGCAGCAAGACGTCCGGCTGGATCGCCAGCGCGCGGGCGAGCGCGACGCGCTGCTGCTGACCGCCCGACAACTGGTGCGGGTAACGCGCCGACATCGCACCGAGCTGCACCCGCTCCAGCATCTCGCCGACACGCGCGGCGCGCGCCGCGCTCGCCGCGCGCCGGACGCGCAGACCGAAGGCGAGGTTCTCGGCCACTGTCAGGTTCGGGAACAGGCTGTAGCTCTGGAAGACCATGCCCATGTTGCGGCGGTTCGGCGGGATGCGGGTGATCTCCCTGCCGCCGAGGGTGACGGTCCCGCTGTCGGGGATCTCGAAGCCGGCGGCGATCCGCAGCGCAGTCGTCTTCCCGCAACCACTCGGGCCGAGGAGGCTGATCAGCTCGCCGGGTGCGAGCTCCAGGGTCAGCTGTTCGAGCGCGGCCGTCGGTCCGAACGTCTTGCGCACGTCGGCGAAGTGGAGGGCTGAGGCCATGTGGGCGGTCCTCTCAGGAGGTCAGCAGGTGAGTAGGTCAGCAGGTTGTGGTGGTGGGCGTGACGTCGGACGGCGCGCGGCGCGTGCGCACCAGCAGGCTGATCACCCCGAGCAGCACGCCACTGGCGATCAGCGTCAGAAGTGCCAGAGCGCTCCCGCCGCGGGCTTCGTGCAGGTCGAGGTCCTGCAGGAACACGGGCAGGGTCGGCTTGAACAGCAGCGACGCGAGGGTGAACTCGCCGAGCACGACCGTGGCGGTGAGGAACGACGAGCTGATCAAGGCGACGCGCAGGTTGGGGATCAGCACGCGCAGCAGCGTCGCCGTCCACCCGGCACCGAGCGAGCGCGACGCGTCGACGAGCATGCGCAGATCGATCGCGCGCAGCCCGGCGTCCAGCGCGCGGAACGAGAACGGCATGGCCATCACGGCGTAGAACGGGACGAGGAAGAAGTCGTTGCGGAACAACCATGGCGCGTTGTCGCGGAACGCGCCGAGGGCCCCGGCGGCGAGCGTGATCGGAGGCACGACGTACGGCAGGATCGTCAGGATCTCCACGAAGCCACGTGCCCTCGGCAGTCGCAGGTGGACGAGCATCGCGGTCGGCAGCAGCAGCACCAGCGTCAGCAGCACCGAGGCGAGCACGAGCCGCAGGCTGTAGAACAGCGCCGGCTGGAACTTCGGGTCGCGCAGGCCGGCGAGCAGACCGCTCCAGGTCCACTTGTCGAACAGCGTGCTCCAGCCGAGCTTGACCACGGGCACCTTCTGGAACGAGAACCGGACGAGGGCGATGATCGGCACGGCGAAGAACACCGCGCAGAGGATCAGCACGATCCAGGACACGGGGTGCGGGGGTCGGCGCGCACGGGACGCGGCTCGCAGTCGGTTCATCGTTGCCACCGTTCGGCTCGGCGACGGAGGAGGAGGTAGCCGCCCATCGCGATCAACGCGATGACGATCATCCACGCGGCCATCGCGTAGCCGACCTCGGCGTAGCCGCTCTGGTCGCCCTGCAGGAAGAAGCGGATCTGCACCGGAGCCAGTCGCGAGGCGCCGGTGGAGATCGCGTACGCCGTCGCGTACGCGCTGAACGAGTTGGCGAACAGCAGCAGCAGACCACCGAGGATCGAGGGGGCGAGGATCGGACCGCCGACTCGCCTCCAGTAGGTCACCGAGCCGGCTCCGAGGTTGGCCGCGGCCTCCCGCCAGGCCGTCTTCAGACCGTCGATCGCGGGCAGCACGACCCGCATCATCAGCGGGATCTGGAAGTACAGGTAGACGATCGTCAGGCCGGTGTTGCTGCCGAGGGTGTCGGCGGTGACG
>JAODBQ010000400.1 GCA_025464045.1 Ilumatobacteraceae bacterium | reverse complement strand
CGTTCGACATCGACGCGAATGGCATCCTCAACGTCTCGGCCCGCGACAAGGACACGGGCGCAGAGCAGAGCATCACGATCAGCGGCACCTCGAACCTCGACAAGAGCGAGGTCGAGCGGATGATCGCCGACGCCGAGCGCAACCGGGCCGATGACGCCCGCCTGCGCGCCGAGGTCGACGCCCGCAACGAGCTGGACGCAGTCGCCCACCAGGTCGAGAGGCGCCTCAACGAGCTCGGCGAACAGGTGCCCGCTCACGAACGCTCCCGAGCCGAGATGCTCGTCGCCGATGCCCGCAAGGCCGTCGCCGAGAGCGCGCCGACCGATCGTGTCCGTCCACTCACCGCCGAGCTTCAGCAGCTGTTCCACGGCCTCGGCGCGACGGCGAGCTCGGCAGCGGGTGCGCAGTCGAATAGCCCGGACGAGTCGCGAGCCGACGAGGACGACGTCATCGACGCCGACTTCACCGTGAGCTGACCATGAGCTCCACACGCGCAGGCGTCGACGCCTCGACGCCGTCCGACGACGGGACGCGCGTCGACGCCGACGAACGAGCTGACGACGTAGACCGCGGGTCCACGGGCGAGCCCGCGACGCCGGAGCGCGACGCGCTGCTGCGCGCGCTGGCGGACCTCGACAACGTCCGCAAGCGCTTCGCCCGCGAGGTGCAGCGCGAGCGCACCGAGGCCGCGGGCCGAGCGACGATCGCGTGGCTCCCGGTGCTCGACGATCTCGAGCGCGCGGTCGAACACCTCGGGACCTCGGCCGGCGACGACGACGGGCTCGTCTCCGGCGTGCGGGCGATCGTCGACAAGGCGCGAAACATCCTGGCCGAACAGGGCTTCCAGCGTGACGACGAGGTCGGTGTCCCGTTCGACGCCGCGCGTCACGATGCCGTCGCCGTCGTCGAAGCCCCTGACCCCGCCGGCAGCGTGATCGCCATCGTCGAGCCGGGGTACAGGTCGGCCGACACGACGCTGCGCCCGGCGAAGGTGGTGGTCGCGAAGGCGCGGAGCTGATGGCCTCGTCACGCGACTTCTACGAGGTGCTCGGCGTCGAGCGCAACGCGTCCCAGGACGAGATCCAACGCTCCTACCGCAAGCTGGCCCGGACCCACCACCCCGACATCAATTCGGACCCTTCGGCTGACGAGAGGTTCAAGGAGATCTCCGAGGCGTACGACGTGCTGTCTGATCCCGACACGCGGCGCAAGTACGACGCGTTCGGCCACGACTTCCGCCGTGTCCCCGACGACGTGGATCCGGAGACGTGGGCGCGCGCACGCGCTGGCGCCGGCCGGTCGCGCCCAGGCCCCGGGGGAGGCGGGACCCAGTGGTACACGACGGATGGCGGACCGGCCGGCGATCCCTTCGGCGGCGGCGGCGTCGACTTCGACGATCTGTTCGGGGAGATGTTCGGGCGGCGCGCGGGACGCTCCGCGGGTCGGGGGCCGATCGCCGGAGCGGACCAGGAGGCCGCGCTCACGTTGTCGGTCGAGGACGCCTTCCGCGGCGGTCGCTTCTCGGTCACCCTGCCCGGACCGAACGGTCAGCGGAAGATCGACGTCAACATCCCCGCGGGCGTGATCGACGGTCAGCGGATCCGCCTCGCCGGCCAAGGTGCCCCGGGTTCCCCCGGCGCGCCGGCCGGCGACCTGTACCTCCGAGTGCGCATCGCTCCACACTCCCGATATCGCCTCGAGGGACGCGATGTGCACCTCGATCTACCGGTCGCGCCGTGGGAGGCCGCACTCGGCGCCGACGTGGAGGTCACCACCCCTGGGGGCGAGGTGAAGGTGCACGTCCCCCGCGGCACCTCCTCCGGGTCGCACCTGCGCTTGCGCGGACGCGGGCTGCCGAACCCGCGTGGCGAGCCCGGCGCGGCGATCGTGGAGGTCCGCATCGTGGTGCCGCGCACGTTGAGCGACGACGAACAGCGATTGTTCGAGGAACTCGCCAAGTTGTCGACCTTCGAGCCGAGGAAGAGGCGGTGACGTGATGCCCACGTATGCGCTGGTCCTTCGACGGGAGTCAGGATCCTCCGGCACCGGGTCAGCGGCACCCGATCTCGACCTCAACACGTTCGCCCGTCGATCAGGCCTGCACCCGGACCTCGTCAGGAGACTCGTCACACTCGGTCTGCTGGAGGCGACGGCGGGACCCTCCGGTGAGCTGCGCTTTCCCCAGCCTCAGCTCGCCGCCGCCGCTCGCCTCCAGCGCCTCCGCGAGGCGTTCTCCCTCAACTACGCGGCCCTCGGCCTCGTCGCGGATCTTCTCGACCGGATCGCCGTGCTCGAAGAGGCGGTCCATCACCACATGCACGCTTCGGCGACAGGAGGACGACGACGATGGACATGAACAAGCTCACCCACAAGTCCCAGGAGGCGCTGCACGACGCGCAGACCTCGGCATTGCGCTTCGGCCACACCGAGGTCGACGGCGAGCACCTCCTCCTCGCCCTCCTCGATCAGCACGAAGGTCTGGTGACGCCCTTGCTGCGCCAGGCAGGAGCGGACCCCGACCGGCTCCGCGCCGCGCTCGAGCACGAGCTCTCCCGCCGACCGAGGGTCACCGGTCCCGGCGCGGCACCGGGCCAGATCTCGGTCACCGAACGACTCGCTCGGCTGATCGAGAACGCCGCGCGTCACGCCGCGCGGCTGAAGGACGAGTACGTCTCCGTCGAGCATCTCGTGGTCGCGCTCCTCGAGGAGGGCAGCACGACCGCCGCCGGCCGCGCCCTCGCGGCCGAAGGTGTCACGAGCGACCGGTTCCTCGAGGCGCTCACCGCGATCCGCGGCAACCAGCGCGTGACCTCGGCGATGCCGGAGGTCGCCTACGAAGCGCTGGAGAAGTACGGCAGGGATCTCGTCGCCGACGCCAACGCCGGGCGGCTCGACCCGGTGATCGGTCGCGACTCGGAGATCCGCCGCGTCGTGCAGATCCTTTCGCGGAAGACGAAGAACAACCCCGTGCTGATCGGCGACCCCGGTGTCGGCAAGACGGCGATCGTCGAGGGGCTGGCGCAGCGGATCATGCGCGGGGACGTGCCTGACGGGTTGCGCGATCGCACCGTGTTCGCCCTCGACATGGGAGCGCTGGTCGCCGGCGCCAAGTACCGGGGCGAGTTCGAGGAGCGGTTGAAGGCGGTGCTCATCGAGGTCCGCAGCGCGCAAGGGCGCATCCTGCTGTTCGTCGACGAGGTCCACACCGTCGTCGGCGCCGGCGCGGCCGAAGGCGCGATGGACGCCGGCAACATGCTCAAGCCGATGCTCGCCCGCGGCGAGCTGCACATGATCGGCGCGACCACCATCGACGAGTACCGCAAACACGTCGAGAAGGACGACGCCCTCGAGCGGCGATTCCAGCCGGTCGTCGTCGACGAGCCATCGGTCGAGGACGCGATCTCGATCCTGCGTGGCCTGCGCGAGCGGCTCAAGGTGTTTCACGGCGTGAAGATCCAGGACAGCGCCATCGTCGCCCCGGTCACGTCGAGCCACCGGTACATCTCCGACCGGTTCCGGCCTGACAAGGCCATCGACCTCGTCGACGAGGCCTGCGCCATGTTGCGTACCGAGATCGTGGTGCTGTTCGACGAGAT
>JAODBQ010000398.1 GCA_025464045.1 Ilumatobacteraceae bacterium | reverse complement strand
CGCATCTCGACCGCGCGCGCCTGGACCTGCAGGAACCGGACCCGCACGTCGATCGCCGCCGACGCGTCCGACGTCGGCGACGCGATGATCACCTCGGTCTGCTGCTCCCACGTCTCTGATCCGTCAGCCTCAGCGAACGGTCGCGGGGTGAGCACACCGAACTGCCAGCGCACCTGGTTCTTCGCCGACGAGGCGCGGTACGGGTAGAGGACGTAGCCCTCGTAGAGGACGGCATCGGCCACGCGCGAGGCGCGCTGGAACGCCTCGTCCGTCGTGCGGACACGGCGTCCGACGCCGGCGTCGCGCGCGGTGGCGCTCACGACCCTGCCTCCTTCAGCAGCATCTCGAACGCGTCGTCCCAGGAGGGGATGGCCCGTTCGGCCTTGTACCGGGTGAGCGCGTCGATCGTCTCCCGGCGCAGCCGGATCCATCCACTGTTCGGGAAGTACTGGTCCATCACGTCGCGCCAGACGGCGACCGGCATCCGGTGATGCGCTTCCACGTGCCAGGCCACCGGCTGCACGGCCAGCGCCCCGTTGCGCTGCGCGAGCACGGTGCCGCTGAACAGCAACGTCAACGGGATCTCGCCGTCGCCGAGCGCGTGCAGGTACTTCGACGCCGCGACCTCGAAGTCGTAGGTGCAGGTGATCGGCAGGTCCACCTCGGCGCGGCCCGTGAAGCCCGGCAGCATCGCCGAGGCGTGCGTCCACAGGAACGGGCGCACGGTCTCCCCCCACTGCGGCTGCTCCCCGAACAGCTCGAGCAGCCGCGATCGCTCGGCGGGCGAGTAGCGCCGGCGCTGCGGCTCGATCCGGATCTGGGCACGCAGGGCGATGGCGTGGACGGGATCACCACTCGGCTCGCGCAGCTCGAGGCGCAGCATCAGGGTCGGCACGGCCGCGTACGGTTCGGCGCGTGTGCCGAGCACCTCGATCTGCAGGTCGCTCATCGGCACCGTGCCCGCAGTTCGACGAAGAACCGCTCCAGCGCGTCGTTCGCCTCACGTCCGCCGTCGAACCCGCGCCACAGCATGCGCATGTGCCCGACGAGCTCGTAGCAGGCGTCGATCGGCACGACGAACCCCTCATGGCTCGTCTCGCCGCTCCGCACGAGCAGCGCCTCGACATCGGAGCTCAACGTGGCCAGGATCGGGTTGGCCGCCACCAGATCGTCCCACGCGCCGAGCTCGAGGAGCGACTCCGTCGCGCCCGCGGGACTCGGGTAGAACGCACTGACCTTGTCCGTCGATGAGTTGCGGAAGAAGAAGGCGACGCTCACCGGGATCTGGAACGTGCCCCACGCCTCGCTGGACATCGTGAAGTCGTCGACCGACGCGTAGCGGTCCGGAACGGCCCGGAACCGGCCGCCGCCGGACCCGTCGACGGTGAACAGCATCCAACAGCCGCGACACGTGCACATCAGGCTGCGGACCTCGATGTTGACGACGTGCTCGTGCTCGTCGGGTATCCGCTCGTTGCACATCTCGCACCGTTCGCCGGGGCGCGGGCGCGGCGGCGCGTTGCGGACGCGCTGGAGGACGGCGAGCGGATCCCGTGCCGCGCTCATCGGCTCGCCACCGGCTTGCGCGTCAGCTCGACCTGGAACACGGGCGGCGGTGGCGGCGGCGACTCGTCGACCACCTCGATGTGCACGATCTCCGGCGCGATGCGCTCGAGCGCGTCCTTCACCGCGAGCTGCAACGTCACCGACGACGACGGGCAGCCGTCGCAGCTGCCGAGCATCCGCAGGTGGACGACGCCGGCGTCCTCGTCGATCCCGAGGACCTCGACGTCGCCGCCGTGGCTATCCATGTACGGACGCACCGACTCGATGGCCGCGGTGACGCGCTGCTCGAGGTCCGACGGGTGCAGCCCGTGCAGGACGAGCAGGCTGGCGACCAGGTCGTCGCCGGCCAGGCGCTGGACGTCGTCGTCGGAGACGAGCTCGAGCACCCGGCCGAGGCCCGCACCGTAGAGATCGGTCACCAGGCCGATGGCCTCCTCGACCAGCTCCCAGGCGCGCACGTCCAACGTCGCGCGCAGCCGGTCGAGCAGCCGCTCGAGCTGCTCGCCGGCCGCACGGAGGTCCGCGGGCGCGTCATCCATCGTGCTCGGCGAGCCCGGCGGGGGAATGGGTCCGCTTCAACACCTTGCCGTTGCCGAGGTACATGTGCACGCCGCACGGCAGGCACGGGTCGAAGCTGCGCACCGTGCGCATGATGTCGATGCCCTTGAACTTGTCGATCGGGTTCTCCTCGAAGATCGGCGTGTTCATCACCGCATCCTCGTAAGGGCCGGGCGTGCCGTACACGTCACGCGGGTTCGCGTTCCACGGCGTCGGCGGGTACGGGTGGTAGTTGGCGATCTTGCCGCCCTTGATCACCATGTGGTGGGAGAGCACTCCGCGCACCGCCTCGGTGAAGCCGCAGCCGATCCCCTCGTCGGGCACCTCGAACGCGTGCCACGTCTTCGTGTGCCCGGCACGCACCTCGGCGAGCGACTTCTCGGCGAAGTGCAGCGCCGCCGCCGCGGCGTAGGCCTGGAAGTAGGTGCGCGCCCTGTCGCGCTCGATTGCATTCGACCATTTCGGGATCTTCCACTCGAACTCCACCTCGGGTTTCAGCACCGTCTTCGGCAGATAGATCTTCACGCTGTAGCCCGTGGCCTTC
>JAODBQ010000382.1 GCA_025464045.1 Ilumatobacteraceae bacterium | reverse complement strand
GCGTCGACGACGGCGACGACCGCGGTCGCGGCGCCGGTCACATCACCGGCCGCGTCGGCTGCGGTCGTTCCGACCGTGTTGGTTGGGGTCGTTCCGACCGTGTCGACTGCGGTCGTTCCGACCGTGTCGACTCTGGTCGTTCCGACCAGGTGGGTGCTCGCCCGGGGTCGGCCTCGGGACCCTCGATCATGGTCTCCTTCGGGTCATCCTTCTGGAGGTCCTTCTCGTCGGCGTCCTTGTGCTCCTTGGTGTCCTTCTCACCCTCCTTGTCGTCGTCCTTCACCTCCTTGTCGGACTGGTCCTTGGAGTCCTTGTCGTTGTCCTTGTCGTCCTTGAAGTCCTTCTCGCCTTCGTCTTTGACCTCCTTGTCCGTGTCCTTGTCGTCCTTGAAGTCCTTCTCGCCCTCGTCCTTGACCTCCTTGTCCGTCTCCTTGTCGTCCTTGCCCGTCTCCTTGTCGTCCTTGGTGTCCTTCTCGCCTTCGTCCTTGACCTCCTTGGTGTCCTTCTCACCGTCCTTCTCACCGACGTCCTTGACGTCCTTGTCGTCCTTCTCTCCCTCGTCCTTGAACGGCTTGAGGATCTCCAGCGGTTCGTCGTCCGACGCAGAGATCGCCTCCGCCTCGGCCAGTGCCTTCTCGCGCAGCGTCTCGTCGCGGTCGTCGTCGAGGCGCTTCTGCAGGCGGCCGATCACGTCGATCCGATCGCCTTCCGGGATGTAGGGCTCTGACATGTCTGATCCTTTCGCTGGGTCGGTTCTGGGCCGGTATGAGGTTGGTTGGCGGTCGGCGCGGACTCGGTCCGGGTGGCTCACCAATAGAGCACCAGGGCGTCGTCGATCACGAGACCGTGGCCTTGGAGCATGATCCGCACGTCGTCGTTCGTCGCTAAGGGAGTGGCGCCGATCTGGTGCAGCAGGTGGCCGGAGTGCACGAGCGCACGTCCGAGGCGGTAGTCGACGATCTCGGGCTCCTCGCGTCGGGACCACGGCACGTTCGCTCGCCCGTGCGAGTACGTGCAGCGCGGCCACACGCGCAGCGATGACCCGGTCGCCGGCAACGAGATCGGCAACGTGAACGACATCGTGCCGGTCGACCTCGCGTAGTCCGGACGGCTCAGCAACCGTTGGTACTGGAGGTCGAAGTGGACGGACGCGACCGGGAGGCGCGGGATGGCAGGTCCCAGCCAGATGTGGAAGCCCGGCAGCGCGAGGTCCTCGGCGTAGCGCGCGGGCAGGTCGAGCGCGCAGCCGAGCACGTCCGCCAGCCGGACGTGCAGGTCGGCGAAGCGCTTCGTCAGCTCGGCGTTGCTGCGTCGAGCAGCACCGAAGTACGACGCGTCGGTGTCGGTCGACGGGGCGAGATCCATGTAGGCGTTGATGCCGAACGTGGCGAAGTGGCCGGACCCGGAACGCGACACCCACTGCTCGCGGGCGTCCATGACGGCCGATGCGGTCACGGCGCACTCCTGCTCGGTCAGGACGTCGATCTCGCCGAGGCTGCTCAGCTCGACGAGGCGACGGCGCATCACCGGCGGGGGTGGGGCCGCACCTCGTCCGTCACGCGGCAGCTGGGCGTCGTCGAGCACGTCAACCCTCGCGGCGCGGATCGCTGCCCGGATCGCTGGTCGGCGGATGGTCGTCGCCGCGGGCCAGCCCGAAGCCCACGCCGTACACGACACCGGCGCGGCGCACGTCCAGGCCGAGCGAAGCGTTCAGCGCCGCGTCCGTGAATCCGCCGATGCACAACGTGCCGAGGCCCAGCTCCACGCCGCGCAGGGCGAGGTGCTGGCCGACGTGACCTGCCTCCAGCAGGATGTATCGGTAACCGCGGGGGCCGTACTTCTGCTGGGTTCGCCGGAACACCGCCGCGATCGCGAGGAAGCCGTTGGCATCCTCGATGAACGGATAGGCGTACAGCGTCGGGGCGAGCACCGTCGCGAACTGGTCGCCGCCGTCGAGCAGCTCGAGCACGTGACCGACCGGGTCGTAGCGGTACACCCCGTCGTCCAGGTCGTCGACGCGACGGAGGAACACGAGGAGCTCCAGCGGGAACAGGCCGCCCGCCGAGGGAACCGTGCGGCGCAGCAGGCGGGTGCTGCCGGCGCCGGGCACCGCTTCGACGATGCCGTACGCCGAGGCGAGGAACGCGGCGACGGTCGCCAACGGCAGCTGCGCCCGCTCGTACGCGCGGCACGACCGGCGGCGTGCGGCGAGCTCGTCGAGCGGCCCGGGAGTGACGTGGGGCAGCGACACGGCGGCTCCGGACGGACCGACGTGCTCGTGTGGGCCGGGCGCACCGCGGTGGTAGGCGTCGTCGTTCAGCCATGGCTCCGAGTTGAGGTGGAACAGCAGCGAGAGGCTGCACGGATCGTCGAGCCGGATCATGCGAGTGGGTGGGGGCACGGGTTGAGGTCGGCCACGGTGCGATCGCGCGCATCCATGCCGAGTCGGCGGGGGAGCTCGAACAGCCGGCGACCGCCGAGCCGTTCCATGCCATGGCCGAAGTGGATCGGTTGCAGCCCGGTGGCGACGGCCCGCGCGACGTGCAGACCGACCTCGGCGATGTCGGGAAGGGTCAGGTCGACGTAGGCGACGCGCGAGCCGAGCTCGCTGAGGTGGCGCGAGCAGTCGGCGAGCACCTGCGCCGGGTCGTCGGCACAGTGCGCGAGATCATCGAGGGTGACGACGCGTCCCTCGCTCCACAGGAAGGCCAGCTCGTCGCGTCGTTCGCGCTGGCTGACGAAGGCACTGTGGTCGTCGAGCGTGACGACGTCCTGGTACCGCCGCAGTCGTCCCGCGGGTGGCTGGTCGACGAAGCGCCGGGCTTCACTCGGGCGGGCCTGGCACAGCTCGAACAGCGCCTTCTCGGCAGCGACGCCCGCATCGGGATGGCAACCGAGGCCGACGACCTGGCTGGGCATCGTCGGATCGTCGTCGAACGCGATCGCCATCACCACCGTCGCCGGAAGGTCGGTGGGGAGCACGAACTCGCGCACCACGACGCCTTGGCGGGCGTACTGGCGCACGATCCCGTCGATCAGCGGCCCGGCTGTCGAGGTGACGAGCTCCGTCGCCGGGAGCCGGTTCATCCAGCAGCACAGCAACGCGTCGCGTTCGATCAGCTCGCACAGTCCACCCAGCGCGGCGGACTCGATCGTCGGTCCGGCGGCGAGACCGTTCGACGTGATCATCGCCACTCGATCGTCGGGTCGTGGGGGAGCGGAGACGAGGAACACCAGGCTCGCCGGCACGCTCACGTCGTCGCCCGACGGCAGCTCGGTGCCGCGGATCCACGTCGTCGGCGTGCGCGGCGACCAGGGCGCCAGCGGGAAGCCGGGGCGGGCGTACTGCTCCGCGGAGTGGAGCACGAGCTCGTCCGGCCCGATCGCGGCCGGCGCGACATCGGACCACGGCGCGACGAACGTACGCGACGCGTCCCACTGCAGTGCGCAGTACCGCTCGACCGCCTCGCCGATCGCTGCGGCGTCGGCGTCGGC
>JAODBQ010000355.1 GCA_025464045.1 Ilumatobacteraceae bacterium | reverse complement strand
GGCTGGTGGGACGAGTGCTACGACGGCACCAACGGTTGGGCGATCCAGTCCGCCGACGACGACCCGGACTACCACCGGCGCGACGCACGCGAGGCGACGAGCCTGTTCGGTCTGCTCGAGCGCGAGGTCGTGCCGCTGTTCTACGCGCAGCGCGACGGTGTGCCCACGGGCTGGATCGACAAGATGAAGAACAACTGGCGGACGCTCGGGCCGTACGTGACGGCCGCGCGCATGGTGCGCGACTACGTCACCGACCTCTACGAGCCCGGCGCGGCGAGCGGCCGCAAGGCGCTGGCGAACGACTGCGCCACGTCGAAGGCGTTGGCCTCGTGGAAGCGACGGGTGCGGTTCGCGTGGCCCGACGTGCACGTCATCAGCGTCGACGCGGACGTCTCCAACGCGCACGAGGGCGACCCGCGCACGGTCAGCGCGGAGGTCGACCTGGGGCCGTTGTCGGCGAGCGACGTCGTCGTCCAGGTGCTGCACGGCAACGTCGATCAGGAGGGTGCGTTCGTCGGTGCACCGAACAAGGTCGATCTGCGTCACGTCGCCGGTGGCACCTTCGAGGGCACGTTCGCGGTCGGCGAGGCCGGACCCTACGGCGTCACCGTGCGGGCCATGCCCGCCCACCCGGACCTCGTCACCCCCGTCGATCTCGGGGTGATCGCCTGGGCGAGCTGAACCGTGCTGATCGGCACTGCACCGGCGCTGACCGCCGCTGACGTCTCGGGCCGAAGCTCGATCGGTCAGCGCTCGAACGTGTAGCGGGTGTGGCTGTAGGGAGCCTTGCCGAAGCAGTATGCGACCTTCGGGGCGACAGCAAGCACCTCGGCGAGACCGCCCTCGTGGCGCAGATCGGTGCCATCGACGGTGAACGCCCACTCCTCGCCGTACTTCGCCAGGAACGCGTCGGCGATCCGTTGCAGCTGCGTCGGATCGCCCACCTGCTCGGCCTCGCCCTCGATCACCACGTCGGTCCCACCGTGGAGCGCGTTGGTGCCGGTCGTCAGGCTGCAGTGCGGGTTGGCGGCGAGGTTCTTGGCCTTCTGCTCGTCGCGTCCGGTCGTGATGTGGACCGCCCCGTCGAGCCAGACGGCGATCAGCGGTGTCACGTGCGGTCGACCATCGACGCGCACGGTCGCCACCCAGAACAGCTCGGCCCGCTCCAGCAGGCCGACCACGTCGCTCCACGGCGTCGGGGGGACGTCGGGCGCGCTGTAGCGGGTGTCGAGCTCGGTCGTCGGCGCTCGATCGTTGCGGATCATGGCTGCCCCCTGTCGTTCGATGGCCTCAGTGCCGACGAGCCACACCGCGAGAACTCATCGCCCGTCGTCAGCGACCCGCCGACTGCGCAGGTGATCAGCGGCCCGTGAACGTCGCCTTGCCGGGTCCGTTCTCGAGGAAGCTCTTGACACCCGTCTGGCTGTCGACGCTGTGGAACACCTCCTCGAACAGGTCGCGCTCGAGCTCCAGGCCCTCGGCGAGCCCGAGGTCCATGCCGACATCGACCGCGCGCTTGATCAACGCCTGGGCGAGCAACGCTCCCTTGGCGACCTCGGCTGCCAACGCCAGGGCGCGCTCGTGCAACGCCTCGGGGGCGACGACCTCGTCGGCGAGGCCGAGGCGCAACGCCTCGTCGGCCTTCACCTGTCGGCCGGTGATCATCATCTCCTTCGCACGGCTGCGCCCGACGATGCGCGGCAACCGCTGCGTGCCGCCGCCGCCGGGGATGATCCCGAGCAGGATCTCCGGCTGACCGAACACGGCGCGCTCGCTGCAGATCCGGTAGTCGCAGGCAAGCGCGAGCTCGCACCCGCCGCCGAGCGCGTAACCGCTGACGGCCGCGATCACGAACCGCGGGATGGCGGCGACGGCACCGAGCGCGGCGTGGAACCCCTCGCCGATGCGCCGGCCCTCCTGCGGCCCGCCGAACTCGGAGATGTCGGCGCCCGCGGCGAAGATCCGCTCGCCGCCGGTGATGACCACCGCGCCGGGCGGGTCGGCCTGCAGCCCCTCGGCCACGGCGCGCAGATCGGCGAGCAGCCCCTGCGACAGGGCGTTCACCTTCGGGTTGTTCAGCGTCACCACCGCCACACCGTCGTCGCGTCGCTCGACCAGCACCAGATCTCCCATGCCGGCGACCCTAATCGTCGTGCCCGATCCACCGCCGCTCGACCGCCGGTGCACACGACGCGCGACGCTCACGCGGATCGCAACGGTCCGTCGCGCGAGCACATGCGCGTCAGGCCGGCGGCGGGTCCGTCGCGGTCGGACCGGTCGGGAGGAAGGCGGCGAGGAGGCGGTCGGCGGCGGTCCACGGATCCAACGCGCCGTTGGCGACCTCGGACTCGATCGTGCGCCACGCGTCCGTACTGGTGGCCTCGCGGGCGAGCTGGTCGAGGCGGCGGGCGAGGAGCCTTCGCAGACCGTCCAGCCGCCGGGTGGCCCGGCGGCGCTCGAGCTCGCCGGATCGCGTGCTCGCATCGCGATGGCCCGCGACCGCCGCCCACACCTCGGCGACACCGCTGCCGTCGGTTGCCACCGTCGACAGGATCGGCGGCCGCCAGCCCTCGTCGGAGCGGGCGGCGAGATCGATCATCAGCTCGAGGTCGCGGCGGGTCTCGTCGACGCCGTGACGGTCGGCCTTGTTGATCACGAACACGTCGGCGATCTCCAACAGGCCCGCCTTGCTGGCCTGCACCGCGTCGCCCCACCCCGGGTTGACCACCACCACCGTGGTGTCGGCGTTGCCGGCGATCTCCACCTCGACCTGGCCGACCCCGACGGTCTCGACCAGCACCCACGGCCAACCCATGGCGTCGAGCAGCGCGACGGCTTCCGGCGCGGCGAGCGACAGACCGCCGAGCTGACCACGCGTCGCCATCGAACGGATGAACACCCCCTCGTCGGTGGCGTGGTCCTGCATCCGCACCCGGTCGCCGAGGATCGCGCCACCACTGAACGGCGAGGTCGGATCGATCGCCAGCACAGCCGCGCAGGATCCGG
>JAODBQ010000326.1 GCA_025464045.1 Ilumatobacteraceae bacterium | reverse complement strand
CGCCGCGCCGGCGCCGGCGACGACGGCTGGGGCTGCTGGCGGGACGGCAGGCGCCGCGGCAACGTCGCCGGAGTCCGCGGCCAGCGGGGCCCGCAAGAAGATCGCGTTCTCGCACCCGTTCTCGACGGCACCGGTGGCGATCGCGGTGATGCAGTTCGCCAAGCAGCGGGCCAACGAGCTCGGCTACGACCTGCTCCTCGACAACGCGAACAACCAGGTCGAGACGCAGGTGACGGATCTCGACACGTGGGTGACGCAAGGCGTCGATGCGATCTGCGTGCTGCCGGTCGAGCCCCAGTCCGTCCTCGGCACGCAGAAGCGCGCCCAGGAGGCAGGCATCAAGTGGACCACCTATGCGGTGACGATGGACGGCTCGGACGGTCAGGTGCTGTTCCCGCACGAGCTGTCGGGCAAGGTCATCGGCGAGGCCGCCGTGGCGTGGATCAACGCGCAGCCGTCGCCCCCCAAGATCCTGGTGCTGACGTCGTCGAAGACCCCCGCGTCCGCGGCACGCACGTCGGTGCCGCTCGACCTCGTCAAGGCGCAGACCAAGGGGGACGTCGTCGCCCAGCAGGACGCCGTCGACCAGCCGAGCGGCCTGTCCGTCACCGAGACGGTGCTCCAGGCACACCCCGATCTGCGCTGCGTGATCGGGTTCAACGACGACGGCGCGCTCGGCGCGCTGCAGGCGTTCAAGAACGCTGGCATCCCGGTCGACGAGTCGTGGATCGGTGGCCAGGACGGCTCGATCGAGGCGCTGGAGGCGATCAAGTCGGGCGGCTACTTCAAGGCCTGCGCCGCCCTGCCGTTGAAGGACATCGGCTACGCCGTCGCCGACATCAACGACCAGTTGCTGAAGGGCACGTCCAAGTTCGCCGAGGTGTCGATCGATCCCGAGCTCGCCTCACCCGACCAGATGGACACGGTCGACGAGCTGATCGCGGCGTACCCGAAGTGAGCGCGACGGCACTGTCGATCGAGGGGCTGCGCAAGTCCTTCGGCGCCAAGGACGTGCTGCGCGGTGTGTCGCTCGACGTCGAGATCGGCGAGATCCGCGCCCTGCTCGGTGCCAACGGCGCCGGCAAGTCGACGCTGATCGGGTGCCTCAGCGGTGCGCTGCAGCCGGACGCGGGTTCGATCACCGTCGACGGGCAGGTGCACACCGGGTTCACGCCGCGCACGGCGTTCGATGCCGGGATCGCGGTGATCTACCAGCACTTCAGCCTGATCGAGCCGCTCTCGGTGGCCGACAACATCTTCCTCGGCGACGAGCGGGTCAAGCACGGCACCCTCCGGCCGCGCGAGCAGGAGGCGGTCGCGACGGAGCTGCTGCAGATGATCGGCGCCGGGTTCTCGCCGCGCACCGAGGTCTCCCGCCTGACCGTCGGCGAGCGGCAGCTCGTCGAGATCGCCAAGGTCCTGCGTCGCGAGCCGAAGGTGCTCGTGCTCGACGAGCCGACCGCGGCGCTCGGGGAGCGGGAGGCCCGCCTGCTCGGCGAGCGCCTCCTCCAGCTGCGCGACAGCCGCGACATCGCCATCATCTACGTCACCCACCTGCTCCACGAGGTGTTCAGCCTCGCCGACTCGATCACCGTCCTCCGCGACGGCGCCGTCGCGCTGGAGGAGCGGATGGCGACGGTGCATCACGAGGACGTGATCGCCGCGATCTCGCCGTCGTACCAGGTGGAGACGCGACGTCGGTCCGCCGTCGTCGGCGACGACGCGCCGGTCCTGTCGCTGAAAGGGCTGCACACCTCGTTCGTCGGCCCGCTCGACCTCGACCTCGCCCCGGGGCAGGTGACCGCGCTGTTCGGGCTGATGGGCTCGGGGCGGACGGAGATCCTGGAGACGTTGATGGGGATGCGCACGCCGTCGCAGGGGCAGATGTTCCTCCGCGGTCGGGCGCACCGACCGGGATCGCCGTCCCGCGCGATCGCCGACGGCTTCGCCCTCGTCCCGGCCGACCGCAAGCAGCGGGGCGTCTTCGCGCAGCTGTCGAGCGCCGACAACGTGCTCCTCCCGCACGTGCAACGGCTCGCCACGCCCATCGCACGTCACCGCTCGCGAGAACGCAACGCCTTTGCCCGGGTTGCGGACCGCGTACGCCTGCAGCCGGCAGACCCAACCACGTTGTGCCGTCACTTCTCCGGTGGCAACCAGCAGAAGCTGGTGGTCGGCCGATGGCTCGTGGACGGCGGCGACGTGGACGTGCTGCTCCTCGACGAGCCGACACAGGGGATCGACATCGGAGCGCGCGGCGACCTGTACCGGTTGATCCGTGAGACGGTCACGGAGACGGCTACGACGATCGTCTTCGCCAGCTCGGACCCCGAGGAGGTCCTGCTGCTCGCCGACCGCGTGCTCGTCCTGCAACGGGGGCGGATCGTCGTCGATGCCCCCGCGGACAGCCTCACCGAGCAGGACCTGCTCGCCGCCGCGCACGGTTCCAGTACCTCCGAGCTCGAGAGCGAGGTGGCGTGATGACCGTCTCGCTCAGTCCTGCCAGGGGTCGCATCGTCGGCGCGCGCGGCGCGACCGGAGCGCGGGTCGGTCGCTTCGTCGCCTCCAACACGCTCCTCATCGCTCTCGTCCTGCTGTGCCTGTTCTTCACCACGCAGTCGAGTCGGTTCCTGACGACCGGCAACCTCACCGGGATCACGCTGCAGTCGGCGATCCTGCTCGTGATCGTGGTGCCGATGTCGCTGCTGCTGATGTCGGGTGACGTGGACCTCTCCGTCGGCTCGGTCGTCGGGATCAGTGCCGTCGTCACGGGGCTGGCGATGACGCAGTGGTCGGTGCCCCCACCGATCGCCGTCGTGCTCGGCGTCGCCACGGGGACCGTGATCGGTGCCGTTAACGGCATCCTCATCGCCTTCGGCCGCTTCTCGGCGTTGATCGTGACGCTCGGGATGCTGGCCGGGTTGCGCGGCCTGGCCGAGGTCATCGCCCCGCGACCCGTGTACGGGTTCACCCCGTGGTTCTCCACGTTCGGCAGCGGCCGGTCGTTCGGCGTTCCGTACCTCGTGATGGTCGCGATCGTGGTCGTCGCGATCGGGGCCTACGTGCTCGGGCTGCGGCCGGCGGGCAAGCACATCAAGGCGATCGGGACCAACCGCGAGGCCGCGTTCCTCTCGGGCGTGCGGGTCAACGCGATGTCGTTCTGGCTGTTCGTCGGGACCGGCGCGGCGGCAGGCCTCGGCGGCGTGATGATCGCCGCCCGGCTGAACAGCGCACCGGCGACGAGCGCCGGCGTGAACCTGGAGCTCGACGTGCTCACCGCGGCTCTCCTCGGTGGCATCGCCTTCACCGGTGGCCGAGGCTCGATCCGCGGTCCGGTGCTGGGCGTGCTGTTCCTCGGTGTCCTGCAGAACGGGCTGACGATGATGAACGTCGCGCCGGCCTGGGCCGTCGTGGCCAAGGGCGGCGCCCTCGTCGGCGCGGCCGCCCTCGACTGGATGACACGGCGCACCACGAGCGCCGACACCTGAACCGAACACTCCCATCACGACAACAGAGAGCAGCCCCCGAATGATCGATCCGTGCGCCTACACCGACCGCCTCTCCTACGGGCCCGGCGACCCCGTCTCCGTGTTCGTCGACACCACGGCTGACGAGGTTGCCGTCGCCCTCGTGCGGATGGTTCCCGACCTGGGCGCACCCGCGCCGGCGATGTCACCGGAGCTCGTCGACTGGGCCGGCAACGGCGTGCACGCGAGCTCGCGGCAGGAGACCTGCATCGGCTCGTTCGTCGCCGCCCCGGCGATGCCGGGCGAGGCCGCGGTGACGTCGGCGACGATCGCGGCGTGGGTGTGGTCGACGCGTTGGGACGCTCCCGGTGCGCACACCGTCGTCGAGGTCGACGGCGCACGTGGCGACCTCACCACGCTCGCGATCGTCGACGGCCACCTCACGTTCTCCGGAGCCGGGCCTGATGGCGCGGACTGGTCCGTCGTCTCGCCGGGTGCGTTCGTCGATGGCTGCTGGTACTTCGTCGCCGGGGTGCTCGACCGCGGCAGCGCGCAGGTGATCGTCCAGCCGGTCGATCCGCTGTACGGGTCGTCGAGCGCGGCCAGCGCCGTGGCGCCGCGTGCGCGCCTGTCCGTCGCGGCGGCGTTCACCATCGCCGGCTCGGCAGCGGGCGACGTCGTGTACGACAACGGCGTTGCCCGCGGGCGCGCCGACGACCTCTTCACCGGCAAGATCGAGAGCCCGCTCTACGCCGCCGTGGCCCTCGACCCCACCGCGCTCGCCGCGCTGGCGAGCGGTTCGACGAGCGTCGCGGATGCGTTCGGGACGACCCTCGTCGCGGCGTGGGACTTCTCGCTCCAGGAGGGCGACGACCCCAACGAGGTCCGTCCGGTCGTCGCCGGTCAGCCGGTGGCGCTCGCGGTCAACGTGCCGACCCGCGGCGTGCAGGGCACGCGCTGGAGCGGGCGCACGCACGACTTCGCCAAGGCTCCCGACGAGTACGCCTCGATCCACTTCCACGACCGCGACATCGCCGATGCCGGTTGGAGCGCGACGCTGACGGCGGCCCTGCCCGACGACCTGCCCACCGGCGTCTACGGGATCTCGGTCACCACGGCAGAGGGCAGCGACGTCGTGCCGATCTTCGTCGTGCCGAGCGCCGCGCACCGTGGCCGCGAGCCGATCGCCGTGCTGATGCCGACGTTCTCGTACCTCGCGTACGCGAACGAGCAGCTCTACAACAGCGGGCTCGACTTCGCCACCGTCACGGACGCCGAGCTCGACGTGTCCACGTTCGAGCGCGAGCGCGCGATGGACCCGCGCGTCGGCCTGTCGATGTACGACCACCACTCGGACGGCAGCGGCGTCGCCTACTCGTCCGCCCGGCGACCGATCCTGAACATGCGCTTCGGACAGGACATGTGGTTGACTGGCGCGGGACGCGGTCTCGCCGGCGACATGTACCTGATCGAGTGGCTCGAGCGACGGGGGATCCGCTACGAGATCATCACCGACCTGGAGCTTCATCGCGAGGGCCTCGGCGCGCTGGCGCCGTACGCCGTCGTCGTCACGGGGGGCCACCCGGAGTACCACTCGTCCGGGATGCTCGACGCCCTCGAGGCCTTCCGCGACGGCGGCGGGGCGATCATGTACCTCGGCGGCAACGGCTTCTACTGGGTGACGGAGACGTACTCCGTCGATCCGTTGGTGGTCGAGATCCGTCGCGGCTATGCGGGCATCCGCTCGTGGGAGTCGCTGCCGGGCGAGGTGACGCTCGTGGCGACGGGCGAGCCGGGCGGCTTGTGGCGCCATCGCGGCCGGGCACCCCAGAAGCTCGTCGGCATCGGGTTCTGCGCGCAGGGCTGGGGCAGGTCGGAGCCGTACGTCCTGTCGTCGTCGGCTGCGCAGGAGCAGCACAAGTGGATCTTCGACGGCGTCGACGAATCGCCGCTCGGCGCCTACGGGCTCGTCATGGGGGGCGCCGCCGGCGACGAGCTGGACCGGGTCGACTTCGCCCTGGGCACTCCGCCGAACGCCGTCGTCCTCGGGTCGTCGTCGGGCCACAGCAACTTCTACCAGCGCGTGGTCGAGGAGATCCCGATGGGCGCACCGGACGCCTCGGGCGGCCAGCAGGACCCCGAGATCAAGGCGGACATCGTGTACTTCGAGACGCCGAACGGCGGCCGGGTGTTCTCGACGGGATCGATCGCATGGTCCGGGGCGATGCTGTTCGCCGACGGGATCAACGGGGTGTCACGCGTGACCGAGAACGTGCTCCGCGGCTTCGCCGAGCGTTGATCCGCTCGCGACGTCAGCGGCTCATGAGGTCGTCGATCGTCGCCGCGTGGACGGGCACGACCTCCACCACGTCGCGCGACAGCAGGGAGCGCATCTCCGACGTCGCATCGTCGGAGATCTGGCTGATCTGCAGCGCGCTCTCCTCGACGAGCAGGTCGCCGCGCTCGAGCGCGCCCGCGCAGAAGCGCCAGTCGTTGCGCTTGCTGAAGTCGGCGTCGAGATCGAGGGACAGGTGCAGAGCAGTGAGCGCCCGCTGGGAGGAGATGTTCTCGCTGATCCGCGAGGTCGCGACGTTGCCCATCGCCGAATAGGTGAACCACGTGTCGAGGTTCGCCTTCAGCGGCTGGTAGGCCTGCGCGGCGCCGGACATCACCGCCTCGAGGTCGTTCAACCGCGTCTGCGCCTGCGCGTCGGGGATCGGCAACAGCACGCGGATGTGCTCGTAGGAGCGCAGCCGGGAGAGGTGCTGCTGTGCCCGCTGGAGCATCCAGTCGAGGAGCATCAGATCGGCCGTCAGCGACAGCCCGTCCCGCGTCCACTCGAGCTCGCACTTCGTCTGCAGCTCCAGCACCCGCAGCAGCAACCAGTGGTCGGTCTCGTCGACCGGGTCTGCCGGTGCGATCCGGTAGGGCAGCGTGGCGAGGCGGCTGTTCGCCTCGTTGCGCCGGAGCAGGCCGAACCGCTCCAGGTCGCGCACGACGCCGTGAGCGGTCGACGACGACCGCAGGCGACATGCCTCGGCGAGCTCCGAGTGCGTCGGCAGGTGACCCCAGCGGTCCAGGTACAGGCTCAGGTAGCCGAGGACGCGGGCGTGACGCGACGCGAGCTGCGTCTCCTTCGGGTTGCCGTGGCGCTTCGTGACGCTGAGCCGGTGATCGGCATCGAGGTCAGGAAAGAACGCTTCGCGATCCGTCACCGTAGCGACGGTAGCGAGCAGCGGCCGTGGTGTGCCCCGGTGCACACAGTTCTCACGCAGCCGACACACCGTCTTCGGCCGCTGAGCCGCCCGGCGGACCATCCGCGGAGCGGGTCGAAGGCGGTCGTCGCCACTGCCTCGGGACAGGGATGCCAGCCGTCGTCGCAGGACGCAGGTCGTACGCTGCTGTCGTGCTGCGACCTGATCAGATCGAACGAGCGCTGGTCGTCACCGCCCACCCCGACGACGTCGACTTCGGTGCTGCCGGCACCGTGGCCAACCTCACCGATGCCCGTGTCGCCGTGACCTACTGCCTCGTCACCGATGGTGAAGCCGGCGGCTCGGACCGCTCGGTCAGCCGCACCGAGATCGCGGCGATCCGTCACCGCGAGCAATCCGACGCGGCGATGCACGTCGGGGTCGAGCAGCTGATCTGGTTGTCCCGCCCCGACGGCAGGGTCGTGGCCGACCTGGACCTGCGCAAGGACATCGCCCGGGTGATCCGTCAGGTCCGCCCGCAGCTGGTGATCACCCAGGCGCCGGAGCGGATCCTCGACCGCATCGTCGGCAGCCACCCCGACCACCTCGCTGTCGGCGAGGCGACGCTGTGCGCCGTGTACCCGGACGCGCGCAACCCCTTCGCCTTCCCGGAGCTCCTCGACGAGGAGGGGCTGGAGCCGTGGAGCGTGCCCGAGGTGTGGGTCATGTCCTTCGGTGGCGCCGACGGCGACTCCCCGGTGGACGTCACTGCCAACTTCGAGCGCAAGATGAAGGCCCTGCTCGCGCACGTCAGCCAGCTCCCCGATCCGGCGCAGGTGGTGGAGTTCGTGCGCGCCCGCCTCGCCGCGAACGCCGCGGCAGCCGGACTGCCCGAGGGCGCGCTCGCCGAAGCGTTCCGAGTCGTCGAGGTCTGACGCAGACCGGTTCAGTGCGCCTGGTCGGCGCGCACGCAGATCGTGTTCGGATCGGTCGCGAGCCGGATCGCGTGCACCACGTAGAGCTCCTCGCCGAAGGTCAGTTCGGCGAGCGCCCACGAGTCGTTGGAATCGCGCAGGCCGTCGCCGATCGGGCGCAACCTGCCGACCTCGAGTCCGGCGGTGTCCGCTTCCGCCTGCCAGAGCGCGACGAGGCCGCGCCGCAGCTCGGGATCGTCGAGCAGGTCCGCTCCGTTGAGGTTGAGCTCGACGGTTGTCAGCTCGACGTGGCGCACCTCGTGCGGCTCGACGATGCTGCCGTTGAGGTCGCCGTCCAACATCACCACGATCGGGCCGATACCGCTGGGGATCCCGCCGACGAAGCCGTAACGCACGAGCGGCAGTCCGTCGTCGTCGATCCGCTCCACCCGGATGCGGTCGCCGGCGCGGAAGTTCGTCACCCAGCGACCTCGGCCAGGACCGCGTCCGCGAGCTCGGGCCACAGCCGTCTGGCGTCCTCGGCCCAGTCGTCGAACGGCCGATCGGTGAGCGCGATGCATGCCACGTTCACCCTCGGGTCCACCCAGAGCACAGTACCTGCACCACCGAAGTGTCCAAACGTGGAGGGGGAGTTGTGCCGGCCGGTCCAGTGCGGCGACTTCGCGCCGCGGATCTCCATGCCGAGGCCCCATGGGCACGGGTCGAACCGGCCGAATCCGGGGAGCAGACCGGGGAGCTCCGGAAAGTGCACGGACTGTGCGACGGCAGCGGTCTGCGCCGACACGAGCTGCGCGTCGCGCAGCTCGGCGACGAAGCGCAGCAGGTCCGCCAACGTGCTCCACACCTGGTGCGCGGGTGAGCCGCGCAGCTCGGTGGCGCGCATCCCCAGCGGCTCGAACACCGCCTCGCGCAGGTAGACGGCGAACGGCATCCCCGCCGCGTCGGCGACGAGGCCGGCCGCGATCTCGACACCGCTGTTGCTGTAGATCCGCCGGGTGCCGGGTCGGGCGATCGGCTCGGCGCCCTCGAACGGGTAGCCGCCGGCGTGGGCGAGGAGGTGGCGCAGGGTGCAGCCGGGCTGCCCGGCCGGCTCGTCGAGCGCAACGATGCCTTCCTCGACCGCCACCAGCGTCGCCCACGCGGTGAGCATCTTGCTGATCGAGGCAAGGCGGTACACGAGTCCTGCGTCGCCGACCGAACGTACCTCGCCGTCAGGCGCGACGCTCGCCGCGGTCACGTTGGCGACCGGCCAGGAGGCGGTGAGCTGCAGCGCCTCCATGCCTGCCGGAGCTCAGGCGAGGCCCGTGGCGCGCAGCATCTCTGCCGTGTGGAACGCGAGGTCGAGGCTCTGGCGGGCGTTCAGCCGCGGGTCGCACACGGTCTGGTACCGGTCGTCGAGCTGGCTGTCGAGGATCTTGTCGGCGCCGCCCGTGCACTCGGTGACGTTGTCGCCGGTGAGCTCGACGTGGATCCCGCCGGGCCACGTGCGCTCGGTGTGGTGGGCGCGAACGAAACCGGCGATCTCGGCGGTGATGTCGTCGAACGCACGGGTCTTGCGGCCCGAGACGCTGGTGACGGTGTTGCCGTGCATCGGATCGCAGGCCCACACCACCGGGTGCCCGGCATCGCGCACGACCCGCAGCAACGGGCGCAGCGCGTCCTCGACCTTGGCGGCACCCATCCGGCTGATGAACGTCAGCCGACCGGGCACGCGGGCCGGGTTCAGCCGCTCGCACAGCTCGAGCACGAACTCGGGCTCCGTCGTCGGCCCGACCTTGCACCCGATCGGGTTGCCGACGCCGCGCAGGAACTCGACGTGCGCGCCGTCGAGCTGACGAGTCCGCTCGCCGATCCAGAGCATGTGTGCCGAGCAGTCGTACCAGCCGCCAGTCAGCGAGTCCTGGCGGGTGAGCGCCTCCTCGTAGCCGAGCAGCAGCGCTTCGTGGCTCGTGTAGAAGTCGACCTCGTGGAGGTTGTGGTTGCCTTCGGTGTCGATCCCGCAGGCGCGCATGAACCGCAGTGCCCGATCGATCTCGGCCGCGACCTGCTCGTAGCGCTGCCCCTCGGGGCTGGAGGCGACGAACTCCTGGTTCCAGGCATGGATCTGGGCGAGATCGGCGAAGCCGCCCTTGGTGAAGGCCCGCACGAGGTTCAGCGTCGACGACGACTGGTGGTACGCCTGCACCAACCGCTCCGGGTCAGGGAGCCGCGCCGCCTCGGTCGGCGTCGCACCGTTGACGATGTGCCCGCGGAAGCTCGGCAGGCGCAGGTCGCCGACCTGCTCGTACGCCGACGAACGGGGTTTGGCGAACTGTCCTGCGATCCGCCCGACCTTCACGATCGGTACGCCGAGCGAGTAGGTCAGCACCACCGACATCTGCAGGATCACGCGCAGCTTCTCGCGGATGTTGACGGCGGAGAACTCCTCGAAGCTCTCGGCGCAGTCGCCGGCCTGGACGAGGAACGCGTTGCCGGCCGCCACCTGCCCGAGCGACGCCTGCAACGCACGCGCCTCGCCGGCGAACACCAGCGGCGGAAAGGACGCGATCTGCTTGAGGGCCCGGTCGAGTGCGCCGGTGTCGGGCCACTCGGGCTGCTGCTCCGCAGGACGCGCCTGCCACGAGGATGGGGTCCAGGCTTGTGCCACGACGGAAAACACTAACGGACCGCCCTCTCGGGCGGTCCGTTGTTTGTTCGGAGCGGTGTGCGGACGTTCAGGCGGCGAGGATGCGGACCGCGTCCTCGCGCAACCCGGCCACGGCCCGGCTGACGAGGCGGCGGGCCGCCTCAGCGGTGACGCCGAGGTTCTCGCCGACTTCGCGGAAGCTCTTGCGCTCGCCGTCGATCAGCCCGAAGCGGGCCTCTACGGCGTAGCGGGCGCGCTTGTCGAGCGTGCCGAGCAGCTCGTCCAGCAGCTCGGTGTCGACCATCGCCATCACGGCGTCCTCGGGCGTGCCGTCGCCGTTGGCCATCAGATCGCCGAGGGTGGCGTCGCCGTCGTCGCCGATCGTCTTGTCGAGCGAGACCGGGGTGGTCAGGCGGTGCAGCTCGGCATTGGTGACGTCGAGCGTCTCGCCGTCGCCGCTGGCCTGGCGCAGGGCGGCGCGCAGGCTGGCCGACCGATCGCCGGGGATGCGGATGAGGCTGGCCTTCTGGTCGAGCGCACGACCGATCGCCTGACGGATCCAGAACGTGGCGTAGGTGGAGAACTTGAAGCCACGGCGCCAGTCGAACTTGTCGACGGCGTGCTCGAGGCCGAGGTTGCCCTCCTGGATCAGGTCGAGCAGATCCATGCCCTGCGGCAGCGGGTACCGGCGAGCGATCGAGACGACCAGGCGGAGGTTGGACCGGATGAAGCGATCCTTCGCCGACGAGGCTGCGGCCACGGCGCCCTTCAGGTCGGCACCCTTCGCACCTGCCTCGAGCTTGTCGCTGGCCTCGCGGCCTGCCTCGATGACGCGAGACAGCTCGCGCTCCTCTTCTGCGTTCAACAAGGAGACCTTGCCGATATCGTTCAGGTACAGACCAATCGAATCGTTCATGACGTCGTTCTCAACTTCGTGGTTCGGGGAGACATTCCGTGGGGGCAACGTGTCGTCTGGCACAACGCCCGGCACACTGCGTAGGTACAGATGCGCAACGGCCGGTGCGATGACGGAGTGCTGCGTGAATCAGATCCTGGGGGGGCGAATTCGGGGGACGGGTCACTGTACTACAACGGCGGAAGCTGGTCCCATCAGATTCGCCGATCCACACAGGTTTCTTACGTGCCCGGGTACCCTCGCGGATTGAATCGGAAACCTACCGGTATCCGGTGCCTGCTCACCGGCCCTGTCCGGACGTAGACTCGCCCTCCGTGTCCCTTCGCATCGGTCTGTTCGGCGGCACGTTCGATCCACCGCACGTCGGCCACCTCGTCACCGCGGTCAACGTCCGCCACGCCTTGCACCTCGACCACGTCGTCCTGATGGTCAACAACGTGCCGTGGCAGAAGCAGGGCAGCCGCAGCATCACGCCCGCCGAGGAACGCCTGGCGATGGT
>JAODBQ010000324.1 GCA_025464045.1 Ilumatobacteraceae bacterium | reverse complement strand
TTGCAGGACGATCCGCGCGCCGATCCGCGGATGCTCGCGGCCATGGCCCCGTTGGGCCTCGCCGCACTCCCGGCCGCCTCGCCGGTCGACGCGGGCTCATCCCTCGAGGCGCTGCTCGAGTACATCGGCGCGGCAGAGGAAGGCTTCGAGATGGTGTTCGGCGGCCTCGCCGGCGAGCTGCCGCCCGTCGAGGGCGTCACCCGCACCATCGAAGTCATCCGCGGCGTCGACGGCAACGACATCACGCTCTACATCCACCGTCCGACCGGGATCGAAGGGCCGCTCCCCGGCATCCTGCACATCCACGGCGGTGGGATGGTGTTGCTCGAAGCAGCCGGACCCGGCTACCAGCGCTGGCGCGACGAACTCGCGGTCACCGGCCTCGTGGTGGTCGGCGTCGAGTTCCGCAATGGCGGCGGCAAACACGGCCCGCACCCGTTCCCTGCCGGCCTCAACGACTGCACCTCGGCGCTCGGATGGGTGGCCGATCACAAGGCCGAGCTGGGGATCTCCAAGGTCGTCGTGTCCGGTGAATCGGGGGGTGGCAACCTGACACTCGCCACCACGTTGCAGGCCAAGCAGGACGGCCGCGTCGCGCAGATCGACGGCGTGTACGCGCAGTGCCCGTACATCTCCGGCGTCTACGCGACGCTGGATCCAGCGCTGCCGTCGCTGTACGAGAACGACGGCTACTTCCTCGCCTGCGATCAGATGGGTGCGATGGCCAAGGTCTACGACCCGACGTCCGCCAACACCACGAACCCGTTGACGTGGCCGTACTTCGCGAGCACGGCAGACCTGCAGGGACTGCCCCCGCACGTCATCTCCGTCAACCAGCTCGACCCGCTGCGCGACGAGGGGCTCGCCTACTACCGCAAGCTGCTCGACGCGGGGGTCTCGGCCGTGAGCAGGACGGTCAACGGCACCTGTCACGCCGGCGACTGCATCTTCGTCGCCGCGATGCCCGACGTCCACATGGCGACGATCCGCGACATCAGCAGCTTCGCCGGTTCGCTGTAGACCAGGGCTGCGGCGTCCACCGTTCGTCGTCGGATCGGGCTCGGGTCAGCGAGCGCCGACCGCTGGTCGGGCGATCACGATCCGGCGCGACGCGACGATGCGCGCGTCGGGGCGGTGCATCATGCCGCGAGGATCGTCGGGATCGATCAGCACGTCGAGCGCGGCGAGATCTTCGTCGTCGAGGCGCTCGTGCACCTGCCCGCGGACGCGACGGAGGTGGCTGAGCGCGAAGCGGCGTGCCGAGTCCGACAACGGGGCATCGATGCGCTCGCGGACGAGTCGTTCACCGACGATGTCCAGACCCGCGGCGCCGAGCATCGTGGCGAGGTCCGCCGAGGCAACCGAGTCCTCCAGGCCGGCGCGCATCGCGGCGAACCAGGCGATCTGTGCACCGTCGAGGCGGCTCTCGAGACCGGGCCGAGCCGCGTCGAGGTCATCGGGCAGCACGTGCATCGGATCACCGAACTCGGCGATCGCGATGAGACCGTCGGGAGCCAGCAGGTCGCGCAGGACACGCAGCACGCCGACCTCGTCGCCGATGTGGTGCAGCGCCATCGAGGCCCAGATCAGGTCCGCCTGCTCGACACCGGCGAGCCCGTGCGGCAGCTCGGCGAGACGGGTGCTGATCCGCGCCTCGACGCCGTGGGCCTTGGCACGCCGCGCCGCGCGCTCGAGCATCGCCGGCGAGCCGTCGACGGCCGTGACGTGCGTGTCGGGGAACCGCCGCGCCAGCTCGCACGTGCCCACGCCGGGTCCGCTGCCGATGTCGATGATCCGTCGGACCGGCGGAGCATCCGGGGCGCGCAGCTCCTCGAACCAGGCCGCTGTGCCGGTGACGAAGGCGAGCAGCACCTCACCCTCGAGCTCGGTGTCCTCGGCCATCGCCCGCCAGTCCGCTTCGGCCAGGTGCACGTGGCCGTGCCCGTCTCCCTGTGGCTGTCCGTGTCCGTCTCGTCGTTCGTTGTCGTGATGCTCGTGCGCAGCCATGGTGAGCACGCTAGGAAACGTTCTCGGTCCGACGACAGCGACGAGGACGTCGACCGGATCTCCGTGCTCGAAGGAACCGCGCGGCCGGTTCGCTCGCGCACCTCGGGGCCGGGCGCCCCTAGCGTGACGCCCATGGCAGAACGACCCACTGGGCACCAGGTTCCCGCCGGCGACGAAGGTGGGGGCGCGCCCACCACGCAGCCGGGTGGACCGCCGGCCGAGCCCTCGCACGCCGAGCGTTGTCGCACGCTCGTGGCGTCGACACGTCGTGGGGCGCTGTCGACGATCGCCACGCACCCGCCGGGCTACCCCTACGGCTCGGTCGCCAGCTACGGGCTCGACGACCGCGGCAACCCGCTGTTCTTCGTCAGCCTGATGGCCGAGCACACCCAGAACGCGATGCGCGACCCGCGGGCGAGCCTGCTCGTGACCGAGCCGGTGCCCGACGGGACCGATCCGCTCGCCACCGGCCGGGCAACGTTGATCGGACGGCTGTCGGTCGTCGGCGACGACGAGCGCCCGACGGTCCGCGAGCGGTACCTCGCCGCCAACCCGACGTCGGCGTACTACATCGACTTCGGCGACTTCGTCTTCTATCGCCTGGACGTGGAGAGCATTCGCTACGTCGGCGGCTACGGGCGGATGAGCTGGGTCGACGCCGCGGCGTACGCCCTTGCCGAGGCCGACCCGCTCGCCGATGCCGCCGCCGGGATCATCGAGCACATGAACGCCGATCACGCCGAGGCCGAGGTGCTGTTCTGCCGGCACCTCCTCGGACGACCGGACACGACGGCGGCGACGATGTCCGCCGTCGATCGCTACGGCTTCGAGATGATCGCCGTCAGCCCCGCCGGGCGAGCCGCGGTCCGTCTCGGGTTCCCGGAGCCGTGCACGACCGGGCTCGAGGTCCGCCAGGCGATGGTCGCGATGGTCGCGACCGCTCGGGCAGCCGCATCGGCCTGACCACTGCGATGAGCTGTCGACGACGCGTCTGACCGCGGTCGCGGCATCTGGGCGACGCGCCGACGCGCAGCGTCCCCCCGCCCGGAGGCGAGGGGACGTCGAAGAACCAGGTCCATCCCTCGGTCAGGGACGGCCAGCGTTCAGTGCGCTGCCTCGCCGAGGCCGGCAGCGCTGAGCGCGAGCTGACGGGCCCGCTCCAGGTCGTAGTGCTTGCGGGTGACGATGCGCTGCGCGTACAGGCCACCACCGGCCTGGATGTTCGTGACG
>JAODBQ010000323.1 GCA_025464045.1 Ilumatobacteraceae bacterium | reverse complement strand
TGTGCCTCGTCCATGCGTCTTCCCTTCTGTCGAGAGCTCGTTTCCCCTCGACCTTTCTAACAAACAGCTGGCAGAATGTTCGTAGGCGAGACGGCTCCCGCGACCTCCGTTCTACACTGCCGCTCCGGTCGACACGGGCATGGCAGCGCCGGCCCTGGGGTGGGGTGGAATGACGACGAGGACGATCAGCACAGCCGGCGACGAGCCGGATCGGGAGATGCACGGCACGCGCAACAGCAAGGCCGGCGGCCCGCGCAAGAGCACGCGCAAGGCACAGGCACGCGAGGAGGACATCTACCGCGCTGCCGCCCAGATCTTCCACCGCAAGGGCTACGCGGCCACATCGTTGCAGGACATCGCCGACGAGGTCGGTCTGCTCAAGGGCTCGCTGTACTACTACATCGACAGCAAGGAGGACCTGCTCTACGGCATCACCCGAACGATCCACGCCCAGGCGAGCGCCAACGCCGACGCGACCCGCGTCCTCGGCGGCACGGCCAGCGATCGGCTGCGGTTCCTCGTCGAGAGCCACGTCGCCACGTTCGGCAAGAACCTCCAGCTGATCCGCGTCTTCTACACCGACTACAACGCGCTCAGCGCCGAACGCCGCGGCCTGGTGATGGCCGAGCGGCGCGCCTACGAGCAGCTGTCGCGCGAGCTGATCGAGGAAGGTCAGGCCACAGGCGAGTTCTGTCTCGACCTCGACGCGCGGGTGATGAACAACGCGATCCTGACGATGGTGAACACCGTGTACATGTGGTACTCCGAGGGTCAGGAGATCGGCGTCGACGAGATCGCCAGGACGTACGGCAGCTTCACGATCAACGGTCTGCGCTGCCCGCCCGAGCACGACCACAGCGCCTCACCGGCACGGGCCAAGCGCAACGGGCGCGGCAGCGGCACGCGCTGACAGGTTGACCCGCCGCGGTCCGCCGTCGTCGCTGCCCGACCGTCGCCTCGACCGGTGCGTCAGACGCCGAGGTAGGCGCGGCGCACTGCGTCGTCCTCGCGCAGCTCCGCGGCGCTGCCCGAGGTCGAGACCATCCCCGCCTCGAGCACGTACGCGCGATGCGCGATCGCGAACGCGAGGTTCGCGTTCTGCTCGACGACGAGCATCGTCACGCCCTGCTCGCGGTTGATCGCCCCGAAGTGGCGGAACAGGTCCTGGGAGATCAGTGGGGCGAGCCCGAGTGACGGCTCGTCCAGCAGCAGCAGCTTCGGCCGGCTCATCAGCGCCCTGGCGACGGCGAGCATCTGCTGCTCGCCGCCGGACAGGCTGCCGGCGCGCTGGTACTTGCGCTGCTCGAGGCGCGGGAAGATCGAGAACCACAGCTCGATGTCGGCGTTGACGTTCTTGCGATCGCGACGCACGTACGCGCCGACCTCGAGGTTGTCGAGCACCGTCAGGTCGTTGAACGTGCCGCGCCCCTGCGGGACGTGGGCGACGCCGGCGCGCACGACGTCGGCCGTGTCCTTGCCACGCATCTCGCGCCCGGTGACGCGGATCGAACCCTTGGTCCACACGCTCTGGCAGATCGCGCGGAGCGTCGTCGTCTTGCCGGCGCCGTTCGCGCCGAGCACGACCACGACCTCGCCGGGATCGACGTAGAGCCCCACGTCGCGCAGGACCGTGACCTGCCCGTAGCCGGCCTGCAGCCCCTGCACATCGAGCACGCGACCATCGGTCATCGGGACACCGCCTGCGGCGATCCAGCGATGACCGACTCGGTGCCGCGCACCGGACGAGGGTGCTCGATGATCCGTTCGCCGCGCTCTCTCATGTCAACAACCCTTCATCGTCCATGGCCTGGATCTCTTCCTCGGTGAGCCCGAGCACCTCGTGCAGCACCTCACGCGTGTGCTGTCCGAAGCACGGCGCGGCGGCGGTCGCCCGCATCGGTGATCGGCCGGCGATCCACGGCGGTCCCGGGAGCGGGAGAACGCCGACCTCCGGGTGCGGGCACCGTTGCAGGAACTGGCGCGCTTCGAGCACTGCGTCGACGGCGACGTCGGCCATCGAGCCGACTGCCTGGGCGGCGACGCCGGCGGCACGCAGCTGCGCGGCAACGTCGTGGCGATCACGTTCGATCGTCCACGCCGCGACGATCCGTTCGAGCGCGTCCTCGTTGGCCTTGCGCGAGGCGAGCGTTGCGAAGCGCGGATCGCTGGCGAGCTCCGGCCGCCCGAGCACGCCGGCCAGTGCCGCGAGCTCGTCGTCATCGCGTGCCGCGATCGCCACCCACGAGTCCTCGCCGGCGCACGGGAACGTGCCGTGCGGGCTCATCGTCTGGTCACGGTTGCCCTCGGCGACGACCGGGCCTGCGCCGGCGGCCTCGATGAGCATCGGCCACGGGAACGCCGAGAGCGTCGCCTCGAGCATCGACACCTCGACGCGGTCACCGACACCGGTCTGGCGCGAGCGGTACAGCGCGGCGACGGCCGCGATCGCGGCGTGGATGCCCGCTGCCGGATCGGGCAGTGACATCGGGAAGTCGGTCGGACCGCCGCCCGGCGCGCCGTTCGAGGCGGCGACGCCGGAGAGTGCGTCGATGATCGAGCCGTACGCCATCCGGTCCCGTTCCGGGCCGTCCTCGCCGAAGCCACTCATCGCGACCGCGACGATCTTCGGGTTGAGGGCGCGCAGCTCCTCCATCGGCAGGCCCATCCGGGCGAGCGCACCGGGGCGCATGTTGTCGATGATCAGGTCGGCGGTGGCGACGATCTGCTTCAGGGCGGCCAGGCCACGCGGGTCTTTGACGTCGAGCACGACGCTGCGCTTGCCCTGGTTGTACTGGTTGAAGTAGCCGGACCGGTTGATCCCGATCTCGGTGCCGGCGAACGGCCCGAGACGGCGGGTGACGTCGATGCGGCTCGTCGACTCGAACTTGATCACGTCGGCGCCGAGGTGGGCGAACTGCGTCGCGCAGAACGGCCCGGCCCACACCCAGGTCATGTCGATGACGCGCAGACCGCCGAGCGGTGCGGGACCGTGCAGCGGATCACCGAGCTGATCGGCGGCGCGGCGCGGCTGCCACTCGGCCACGACCGCCTCCTCGTCGGCACCGAGCGCGGGACTGATCCGCGCCTCCTTCGCCGACGGCGTGAACGCGAACCGCCACGGTGGCGTCGGCGCGACGACCTCGAGATCGTCGCGCGCCGCGAACTCGATCGGGGTGAAGTAGTTGCGCGCCTGGAGGTGCGGCCAGTTCAACAGGTCGTTCGCGTCCTGGACGCGTGCCGCGGCGACGCCCTCGCGCTGGCACGCCTCGAGGAACTCGTCGACCGTGAACGCGCCGAGTGCTTCCTCGAGCAGCGGATCGATGACGTCGTGGAGCTCGGCGCGCATCGCCGTCGTGTCGAACACGTCGGGCTGCGCCCACTCCGGCTCGCCGATGACCCGGCGCAGGTTGAACCACTGCGGGTCCTCGGTGACCTGGAGCAGCACGAAGCCGTCGCTGCACGTGTAGAAGCCCCACGGGGCGACGCCGCGCACGCCGTCGCGCACCGGCGTCTGACCGGTGTAGAGGAACGTCGACATCGCCGTGGCGAGGATCGCCGCCGTGGCGGCCTGGGCGGAGATGTCGAGCCGCTGACCGCGGCCGTCGACCAGACGGGCGTGCAGCGCGCCGAGCACGGCAAGGGCGGCGTCGCACGCGGCGTGGATGGACGAGAACTCGCCGCGGTAGCGCAGCGGTACCGACTTCGCGGCGACGGCGTCGGTGCCGTTGACCGACAGCAGCCCGCCCGCGGCCAGCGCGATCAGGTCGGAGGTGGAGTGATCGGCAGCGCCGCGACCCCAGGTGGAGATGTCGGCGACCACCAGGCCGGGGTTCGCCTGCTCGATGACTGCCAACTCGTCGTCGGTGATCCAGTCGGCACCGTCGCGGGTGGAGCGGATGACGACGTCGGTCGCCGCGGCGAGCGACCGCAGGAGGTCGCCGCGCGCCGCGTCGGTGCGGTCGATGACGACCGAGCGCTTCCCGGCGTGGAAGTACCCGAAGCCGGCACTCGACTCGATGTCGGGACGGTTGCCGACGTAGGGGCCGAGGTGGCGCAGTGCGTCACCGGCACGCGGCTCGACCTTGACCACGTCGGCGCCGAGGTCCGCCAGCAGCCGCCCGGTGTACGCGGCGGCGATGGTGTCACCGCATTCCAGCACCCGCACGCCGACGAGCGGGAGCACGGGTTCGCGAGTTGTGGTGTTCGAGTCGTCCATCGCGCCGTGCCTTTGCTGGAGCGCTCCCGAGAGCCGGGGCCGTGAGTGGTGAGGTGGTTGGTTCGGTTGGGTGGGGTTGGAGTCTTCTGGGTCTGCGCGACGAGGCCCGACAGGCAAGGGGGCCCGCCTGCCGGGCCTCGGAACGCGTGTCGCCTAGCCCGTCCGGGCCTGGGCGCAGTTGTCGTACGTGCCGAGCTGGCCCTCGAAGTTGAGGAGATCGCCAACGGCGGTGAACGTACCGGGGGTCTTCGGATCGGTGACGTTGTACTCCTTCACCTGCCCACCCTCGTAGAGGTACTCATCGGTCGTGCCGAACGTCTTGAACGACAGGCCCGACAGGAGCAACGGCAGCGGCTGATCCATCGCCCGCGCGGCGAGTGCCACGTTGGCGCGGTTGAGGCCACCGTTGTACGAGGCAGCGATCTTCAGCACCTCGACCGTCGCCCATGCGTACTGCCAGCCACCGGCGAACGCGGTGTTGGCCGGGTCCATCTTCACCGTCGGCAGGAACTCCTTGTACGCCTTGATGAACGGCGTGTCGGCGACCGACGGGTCGTTCGGGGCGATGCTCGTCTGGACGATGTACGCGCCCTTGCCGGTGAGGCCCTGGTCGATCAACGGCTGGAAGATCGAGGTCGAGCCGCACGCGTTCGGCAGGAAGAACAACGGCTTCCACGAGCTGCGCTCGAGGTTGGCCATGGTCTGGGTGCAGAACGCGCCGGAGGACTCGAGGATCAGCACGTCGGCGTTGGTCGCCGAGGCAGACGTGAACTCGTTGTCGAGGTTCGGTGCGGCCGGGTCGTGCATCTCCGAGCCGACGACCTCGATGTTCGAGCCCTTGAGGCCCTCCTTCAACCCGGTGAGGTACTGCTTGCCGAAGTCGTTGTTGATGGTGATCGTGACGACCTTGGCGCCGTTCGGGTACTTCTTCTTGAGGTACTCGGCCTGGACGCGGGACTCGGCGACGTAGGCGAACGTGCCGCCGGGAGCGGTCCACGGATGGCCGATGACGTCGCCCCACTGGGCTGCGCCCGAACCGGTGACCATCATCGGGATGCACTCCGCGTTCATCTCGTCCCAGATCGCCAGGTTGTGCGGCGTGCCGTTGATCCCCGACGAGGCGAAGTAGCTGCCGTCGGCGAGCGCCTGGTCGACGATCGTCTTCGTCAGGTCCGGCTTGTACTGGTTGTCGTTCAGGTCGAACTGGACCTTCTTGCCGCCGATGCCACCGTTGGCGTTGACGTAGTCGAAGTACGACTTCATGCCCTGGCCGTAGATGCCCACGGAGGCGATCGGACCGGACAGCGGCAGCGCCGTGAACAGCTTGATCGTGTCGCCGGAGATGCCCCCGGTCGCGTTCCAGTCACTCGGGCACTTGGAGGTGTCGATCGTGAAGCCGCCCGCACCCTTGTACAGGCTGGGGTTGGTGGGGTCCTGGCCGTAGCCGTTGGGGTTCGTCTCGTCGGTGGGGATCGCGAGGTTCGGGTTGGTCGCCGCCGCGCCGCCGGCGGTCGTCGACGAACCGGCGCCCGTCGAGCCGGTTGCGGGGGTGCTCGCGCCGGTGGCTCCGGTTCCGGGGGTGGAACCTGCGGGGGTGCTCGCGCTCGGGGCGGTCGATCCTGCGGCGGTGGTCGAGGCTGCGGCGGTGGTGGCAGACGCAGCCGTGGTGGACGTGGACTTCTTGTCACTGCCGCACGCGGCGAGCAGCAAGCACGTGACGACTGCGCCGGCTGCGCCGACGCGCATTCGTTGGCTTCCTTGCTTTCTCATCGTGGTGTCTCCCCCTCGAAGACTGGGTGCTGATTGGTAGTCGAGGACAACGACCGATCGGTCGTGTCCGCCTTCGCCACGTGCTCCGGAACGGATCCGGGACCTGTGGCGTCGGGTGTGTGCGGAGCATCGACGGCATGTGCATCGACCTCCATGGGCGGCGAGCCGCCGTGCGCCGTGGTGCCGAGCGGCGCCTCGCCGCGGTAGCGCATCAGCCACATCGGCCGCGGGATCACCTGGAACACGAAGCCCCATGCCCTGCGCAGACCGTCGACGACACCGCCGGGCAGGACGAACACGAAGATCAGCAGCAGGACGCCGTAGATCACGCCGGAGACGCTGCTCGCGCCGGGGCCCTTGAGGAACGAGATGTGCTTGGCCCACTCGATCGCGTAGTACGGCAGGAACACGTAGATCAGTGCGCCGGGAACCGCCCCGGACGTGCGACCGGTGCCACCGGCGAACAGCGCGACGACGAGGAAGATCGCCAGCTCGAGCCCGAACCGGCCGTCGGTGGCCTGTGGGAGCTGGATGATCAGCAGCGTGCCGGCGACCCCACCGAGCGCGGCGCTGATGCCGAACAGCACGGTGCGCACGACGCCGAGGTTGACGCCGCTGACGGCTGCACCAGTGCTGTTGTCGCGCAGCGCGATGATCGCCCGGCCGATGCGGCCGCGGACCAGGTTGTGCGTCAGCACGAACATCACCACGGCCACGAGCAGCACGACGAGGTATCGGTACGCGACCGGACCGAAGCGGCTGTGTGCATCGAACGGCGTCCACGACGGCGGCAACATCTTGTTCTTGGCGAGCACACCGTTCGCGCCGCCGGTGAGCCCGTCGTACTTGAGGACGATGATCGGGAACACCGCGCCGACGGCGAGCGTGACCACGGCCATGTACAGACCGCTGATCCGCAGCGCCGGCAGGCCGACGATGCAGCCGGCGATGAAGCAGATCACGATCACGACCGGGATCGTCTGCAGGTAGCCCCAGTCGTGCTTGGCGACCAGGATCACGGTGATGTAGCCACCAAGGCCGACGAACGCGCTGTGACCGAGCGAGATCTGCCCGGCGAAGCCCATCACGAGGTTGAGCCCGAGCAGCGCGACCGCGAACGCCGCTACCTGGGTGAACTGGTCGATGCGCGCCGGCTGGTGGGCGAACCACGGCACGTACAACAGCGCCGCAGCCACCACGGCCCAGCGGATGGCCCGGTACGCCCAGTGGGCCGGGGTGTTCTGGGTGATCTTGACGAGGGCCATCACACACGCTCCACGCGGCGCGAGCCGAACAGTCCACTGGGCTTCACCAGGAGGATGACGATGATCACGGCGAGGGCACTCGCCAGGGAGAACTCGCTGCCGATGATCTTGAAGTAGCCGCCGCTCATCGTCTGCACGAGCCCGATGATGAGCCCGCCGATGACCGCCCCGCCGAGGCTGTCCAGGCCGCCGAGGGTGGCGGCGGCGAACGAGTAGATCAGCACCTTGCTCATGAAGTTCGGATCGAGCAGCAGGCTGGGAGCGATGAGACAGCCGGCGAGCGTGCCGACCGCGGCGGACAGGGCCCAACCGAGCTGCACCACCCGCCCGATGCGGATGCCGACGAGGCGCCCGGAGTCGAGGTTGGACGACACCGCGCGGAACGCGAGACCGATCTTCGTACGGCGCAGCAGCTGCGTGACGAGGACCAACGTGAGGAGCACGGTGGCCCAGATCCCGAGGCTGGCGTAGCGGATGCGCGCGCCGCCGATCGACACGTAGTCGTTCGCGCCGGTGGGGAACGGTGACGGGAACGCGCGGGGATCGAAGGCCCAGATGATCCCGGCCAGCGCGGCGATGATCAGGTACCACGACAGCGTCACGATCGTGATCGCGAGGTGGTTCTTCGGGTCGAACGGCCACACGAACAACCGTTCGATGACGGCGGCGCCGATCGCCGAGATGACCATCGCGACGATCACGCCGGCCACCACGCTGAGGCCCTGCTCGACGATCAGCACGTAGGCGATGAACGTGCCGAACATCGCCATGTTGCCCTGGGCGAAGTTGATGATCCCGGTGGAGCGGTAGATGAGGACCAACGACAGGGCCATCGCGCTGTAGATGAACCCGTTGTTGAGGCCGTCGAACGTGCGCTGCAGGAGCAGCTTGGAGCCGCCGTCGATCACCGCCCAGACGGAGAAGACGACGAGCACCGCGAGCAGCCCCCCGAACGTCTGCATCCGTCTCGCCCCCACGTTGCGCAGGGCGACCATCCCCCGTTCGAGGCCGCCGTTGGCGGCCTTCACCTGGGTCTTCGTCGATCCACCACTCATGCTGTCGCCTCCCCGCCGGTTCCACCGGTTGCACTCGTCGCACTGGTTGCGCTGCTCGCACCGTGCGCGTCGAACTGGTCGGGTGCGCCGAGGTAGGCCTCGACCACCCGTGGGTCGTTGCGCACCTGATCGGGCTTGCCCTCGGCGATCTTGCGACCGAAGTCGAGCACGACCACGTGCTCGCACAACGCCATGACCATGCCCATGTGGTGCTCGACGAGCAGGACCGACAGGTCCCGGCGATCGCGCAGGCCACGGATGAGGTCACCGAGCTCGGTGACCTCGCCGTGCGTCAGGCCGGTGGCCGGCTCGTCGAGGATGAGCAGCCGCGGATCGGCGGCGAGCCCGCGGGCCAGCTCGATGCGCTTCATCGTCCCGTACGGCAGCCCCTCGCACTGACGGAACGCGATGTCGGTCAGATCGAGCTCCTCCAGCAACTGGTAGGCGCGGGTGGCGAGGCTGTTCTCCTCGCGCCGGGCGCCCAGCCACAGCGGGCTGCGCAGGAAGCCGACCTTGCCCCTGCGGTACGCGCCCATCATCACGTTCTCCAGGACCGTCAGCCCGGGCCACAGGGCGAGGTTCTGGAACGAGCGCATGATCCCCAGCCGGACGATCGTGTGCGGTCGCTCCTTGAGGAGGTCGCGCCCGTCGTAGGTGATCGACCCGCTGGTGGGGTCGTAGATCCGGCTGATGCAGTTGAAGACGGTCGTCTTGCCGGCCCCGTTCGGGCCGATCAGTCCGCAGATCTGTCCCGGCATGACCGAGAACGAGACCCCGGACAGGGCGGTGACGCCTCCGAAGCGGACGGCGACGTCGTCGATGTCGAGCAGTGGCTGCATGCGCGCCTCATCCTCCAGTCGTGTTGCAGCGCGCGGGGAGAGCGCGACGATGGCTGTGTTGTGAACGTCCCTCCGCCGAGACGGAGGGACGTGCGGTGAACTGATTGATGATCGGTCGGTGGACCAAGTCCTGCGACCGCCCCGACGAGCGGAGCGGCGCACCCTGGTTCAGGCGTCGGTCAGTGCGCTGCCTCGCCGAGGCCGGCAGCGCTGAGCGCGAGCTGACGGGCCCGCTCCAGGTCGTAGTGCTTGCGGGTGACGATGCGCTGCGCGTACAGGCCACCACCGGCCTGGATGTTCGTGACG
>JAODBQ010000283.1 GCA_025464045.1 Ilumatobacteraceae bacterium | reverse complement strand
AACATGTACTCGCGGGAGCTCGACTCGTTCGGCACGAGCGAGGTCGCGGCGGCGACCCGGTTCGCGACGCAGGCGGCGGTGGTGCTGTTCAACGCCCAGAGCTACAACGCAGCTGTCGAGTTGAGCGAGCAGCTGCGCGCCGCGATCGACAGCCGGGAGACGATCGACCTGTCCCGCGGGATCATCATCGCCAACACCCGGTGCACACCCGACGAAGCCTTCCGACTGCTGGTCGAGCAATCGCAGCACACGAACACCAAGATCCGCGACATCGCCGCAAGGCTCGTTGCCACCGCGACTCGTCGCCACCCGGAGGACAGCTCGTAGGGCTCGTCACCAGATGCGGACGCGGGCCTCGGGGGGTGTGTAGAGCGCGTCGGTCTCGTGGACGTCGAACGCGTCGTGGTAGGCGTCGAGATTGGTGACGACGGCGTTGCAGCGCAGATCCGGTGGCGAGTGCGGGTCGATCGCGAGCCTGCGCAGCGCCTCGGCCTCGCGGGTCGCTGCCCGCCACAGCTGGGCCCACGCGATCAGCAGCCGCTGGAGCCCGGTGAAGCCGTCGAGGACCGGTGACTCGGCCCCCGTGGTCGCGATCCGATACGCCTGGATCGCGATCGTCAGGCCGCCGAGATCGCCGATGTTCTCGCCGACGGTGAGCGCGCCGTTGACCTTGTGCCCGGCCAGCCCGACCGGCGACAGCTGGTCGTACTGCTCGATGAGCGCCTTGCTGCGACGATCGAACTCGGCGCGGTCGGCGGCCTCCCACCAGTCCGTGAGGTTGCCGGCGCCGTCGTAGCGCGAACCCTGGTCGTCGAAGCCGTGGCCGATCTCGTGGCCGATGATCGCGCCGATGCCGCCGTAGTTGGCGGCGTCGTCGGCCTCGGGATCGAAGAACGGAGGCTGCAGGATCGCCGCCGGGAACACGATCTCGTTCATCCGCGGGTGGTAGTAGGCGTTGACGGTCTGCGGAGTCATCAGCCACTCGTCACGATCGACGGGACCACCGATGCGGTTCAGGTCGAACTCGAAGTGCCACGCGGCGGCGCGCAGCACGTTGCCGAGCAGGTCGTCGGGGCGCACCTCCAGCGTCGAGTAGTCCTTCCACCTGTCCGGATAACCGATCTTCGGCGTGAACATGCCGAGCTTGTCGAGAGCCCGCTCGCGGGTGGCAGGGCTCATCCAGTCCAACGCCGAGATGCTCTGCCGGTAGGCCTCGACCAGGTTCGCGACCAGTTCGACCATGCGCGCCTTGGACGACGCGGGGAAGTGATGCTCGACGTAGAGCTTGCCCACTGCCTCGCCGATCGCGTCCTCCACCACCGAGATGCCACGCTTCCACCGCTCGCGAAGCGCAGGGGTCCCTGACAGCGTGCGACCGGCGAAGTCGAAGTCCTCGTCCACCAGGGCGTCGTTCAGGTACGACGCGCTGGCCGACACCGCCCGGATCGACAGCCAGGCCCTCCACTGTTCCAGCGGACGCTCGGCCCACAGCCGCGCGCCCGCGAGCACGAACGCCGGCTGCCGGACGACGATCTCGTCGAAGCTCCCGGCCGGTGCTCCCAGACCCTCGTACCACGGCGCCCAGTCGAACTCCGGTGCGTTCGCCCACACCGCGGGCCAGGTCATCAACGTGTAGGTCTTCTCCGCGTCCCGGTTGGTGACCCGGTCCCACGAGGCCGCGGCGATCGCCGTCTCCAGCTCCATGACCGTCGCGGCGATGTCAGCCGGATCGTGCAGACCGACCAGCGCGGCGAGCTTCGCCAGGTGGGCGACGTACTTCTCGCGGATCTCGGCGAACGAGTCGTCGCGGTAGTAGGACTCGTCGGGCAGGCCGAGACCGGCCTGCGAGAAGTGCACGAGGTAGCGGGAGGAGTCCTTCGCGTCGGTCCCCACGAACACGCCGAACAACCCGGCAAGACCGTGACGCTGGAAGCGGCCCAGGACCGCCGCGAGCTGGGCCTTGTCCTGCGCTGCGGCGACCTCGGCGAGCAGCGGCCGCACCGGGTCGGTGCCCTTGGCCTCGATCGTCTCGGTGTCCATGAACGACGCGTACAGATCGGCGATCGATCGGGCCGCGGGACTCGTGTCCGCCGTCGCGGCGGCACCCTCCACGATTGCGCGCACGTCCGCCTCGGCCCGGTCCAGCAGCTCACGGAAGGAGCCGTCCTGGGCCCGGTCGTCGGGGATCACATGGTCGGTCAGCCACCGCCCGTTGACGTGGGTGAAGAGGTCGTCCTGGGGGCGGGTGCCCGGGTCGACCCACTGCAGGTCCAGACCGCTGCGGAGGGTGCCGTCCGACGCTGCGGAGCTCGATGCTCCGGCGTCGACGGCTGCGGGGTTCGACACGGTCGTCACCCCGACATCCTGCCTGGAGCATCGACCCGGTCGCCAGGGGTTCCACGATCTGCCAGCGAGCGTCACGAACGGCACCCGTTCGTGGCGTGCCGTTCGTGCTGCTGAGCGTCAGCGTCGCCAGATCGCGTCGGGGTCGTCCGCCTCGCCAGCGGGATCGCCGGCCGCACCGGGATTGCCGAAGGCGATCGGCGCATGGGCTGGGGGAGTGCGCTCGATCGCGGCCGGTCGGGCGGGAAGGCGCAGCGGGGCGTCGGTCGGCAGGATCAGGATCGGGCCGTGATCGCGGTGCAGGTCGTGATCGGGGTGCAGGTCGTCAGGGCGCGGTGCGCCGCGTCGGACAGGGAGCCACCAGGGGTGGGGGATGATCGTGACCACTCGACCACGGAGCCGGCGAAGACCCGAGACGACGCCGCCCGGGAGGACGAACGTGAGCACCACGAGCGCGAGTCCGAAGAAGATCCCACCGCCGGCATCGCCGCCGGCGGGGCGCATCAGCACGAACAGCGGTCTCGTCACCTGTCGGATCCCCGGCGGGAGCCCGCGCTGGTCGAACGCCCACGTCGTCAGGTAGTACGGCACGAAGACGTACGCCAGCGCGCCGGGGATCGCGCCCGAGATCGCGCCGGTGCCCCCGATCACGAGACCGGCGACGAGGAAGATCGACATCTTCATGTCGAACAGCGCGTCCGTCGCGAACGGGCGGTTCATCATCAGCATCGAGCCCGCGAGCCCGCCGTACACCGCGCTGAGGCCGAAGGTCATCGCCTTGTACAGCGCGGTGTTCACCCCGAGCGCGACCGCCGCAGGTTCGTGGTCGCGCATCGTGATCAACGCCCGCCCCGGGCGGCTGCGCACGACGTTGCGGGCGAGCACGAACGCCGCCGTCGCCAGCACGATCGAGATGCAGTACACCCACAGCGGCCCGGCGAGACGGCCCGCGTCGGCCAACGGCGTCCACGACGGCGGGAGCAGCTTGCCCTGGGTGCGCGGCGGTCCCTTGCCGTTCGGTCCACCCGTCAGCCAGCCGAAGCGCAACACGATCGACGGGAACACGAACGCCAGCACCAGCGTGACGATCGCGAGGTAGACGCCCTTGACCCGCGTCGCCGGGATCCCGACGAGCAGTCCTGCCATGAAGCACACCACGATCGTCGCCGGCACGGCGGCGTAGAAGCTCCAGTGGTGGTCGGCGACGAGGATGACCGTCGTGTAGGCACCCAGGCCGACGAACGCCGACTGGCCCAGCGCGAGCTGGCCGGAGTAGCCGGTGACGATCTCCAGCCCGAGGATCGCCACCGCGAAGGCGACGACGGCGTTCAGCTGACCGATGCGCGACGCCTTGTCGACCGAACCGAGCGTCAGGCCGAGCTCGGCGGACAACGGTGGGTAGAGGATCACCAACGCCGCCAGCGCCCAGGCACCGCGCACGTACGCACGATGGCCCGTCGATCCCTCGCGGAGCGCGATCGGCGTCACGGCCACGTCAGCAGCGTCACCGTCCAAGTATCTCGATCGAGCACCCGCGCCGCGGAGCTGGAGCGCCGCGTGACGCGGCCGCGTGTCGCCGCTCTACTTCAGGTAGCAGCGCATCCCGACGAGCACGACGTGGTCGTCGGCGACGGGGAGCTTGCGCTTGGCGGCGTTGGCCTTCACGGCGTCCGGGTCGGAGCACGCGAGGTCGATGCCGGCAAGGCCTTCGGGACGACCATCGGTGATCGGTACGAAGCGCAGCGCAGCGTTGTCGAGCGGGATGGTCGGCACTCCGTCCACGTCGGCACGGTCGATCTGGACGATCTCCGACCACCGCGTCGCCACCTCGTCCGGGTTGTCGCACTGCATCTCCGCGGCGGTGATCGCCGACACGAGATCGGTGCGGATCGCCCGCTGCCAATCCTTGCCAGCGGGGCTCCACGGGCCCATCGGGTCCTCGCCGCCGGCCTGCTCGTCGATCTCGAGGAACGATCCACCGGTGTCCGCCGGATGCAGCTGCATGTTGGTGAAGCCGTGGTCGTCGAACTGTCCGACGATGCGGATGCCCAGCTCGTCGACGTGCGCGCGTCGCGGCGGGTGGGCATCGGTCTGGGTGATCACCATGTAGCCGCCTGCGCCGCGACGGCGCAGCAGGTAGCGCTCCGCGGTGGTGCCTTCGGTGATCGGGGCGACGATCTCCAGGAGCTGCGTGCCGATCGGCATCAGCGTGTTGTGCAGCCCGATGTTCTTGATGCCGGGATCGTGGAACGCGATCTCGACGCCGAGGACGTCGATGAACTCCTGCGCGGCGACGAGGTCGTGGCGGGCGACGAGGGCGATCTGACGGATGCGGAGCACGTCCACTCACCTTCCCTGGAACTGCGGTTGACGCTTCTCGACGAAGGCACGGAATGCCTCCTTGCAATCGGCGGTGGCGGTGATCGTGCCGTGGTCCTTCGTCTCCATGACGATGAACTCGCCGAAGCCCATCGATTCCGCGCCGACGTAGTGGGCCTTCATCCCGCGACGGGCGATCGGCGCCTTCGCGGCCAGCTGCTCGACGATCGCCTGCACGTCGCGCCGGAAGCTGTCGTCGTCGAACGCGGCGTTGACCAGCCCGATGGCGGCGGCCTCGTCGGCCGTCACCTTGCGCGGGAGCAGGGACAGCTCCCGCGCCTTGCCCGCGCCGACGAGGCGCGGCAGCGTCCACGGCAGACCCATGTCGCCGGCCACGGCTACGTCGAGGAACGCGGTGTTCAGCTTCGCCGACCGCGTCGCGTAGCGCAGATCGCAACCGCACGCCCACCCGAGCCCTGCGCCGGCGCAGGCGCCGTTGATCGCGGCGACCGTCACCTGCGGCATCTCGTGCAGCAGCACGGGCACGTCGAAGTACTCGTCCTTGCCCGGCTCGCCGGTCTCCCCGGACGTGTAGTGCTTGAGGTCGGCGCCCGGACAGAACGACGGGCCCGCTCCCGTCAGCACGATGACCGTGAGCGTCGCGTCGTCGGCCACCTCGTGCAGCAGCTCGTGCGTCTCACGCAGCATCTGGTTGGTCATCCCGTTGAAGTGCTCGGGGCGGTTGATCGTGATCGTGCCGACCCCGCCGTCGCGATCCCACAGGATCGTGTCGTACGTCTTCGTCATGGCGTGCCTCCGGTGCCCATCTCAGCGCTCGAGTCAGGGTCGACTCGGTGGCCGGACGTCGAGCGGGCGATCGTCATCCGTGCCATCTTGCTCGGCCGGCGTGAGCGCCGCGTCAGCGAGGCTCACCGGTGGGACCGGCAGCCGACGACCCCGGCGAAGGTGACCCCGAGGTGCGCGTAGCCCCAGTAGCGGAAGTCCGGCGGCCGGCCGACGGCGTCGACGACGTCGTCGCAGAGCGCGGTCGGGGCCCAGTCGGCGCCCAGCCGATCGTGGTGGCATGTGACGACGATGCGCTGGTCGGGGTAGGCGCGCGCCATGCGGGCGATCAGCTGGTGCTGCGGCAGCGTCAAGCGGGTGCCCGACATGGTCACGCTGACGTAGCTGCGGTCCGTCATCGGGTCCCCGAACGTGATGGCGATCTGCCCACCAGAGGGGTTGCCGGCCCCGCGGGTCGAGGGCGTGTCAGTGAGTTCGTCGTGGGCGGTGAGCGTGGCGTGCATGCCGTGGTCCTTCTGCTGCGTGTGTGGGGTTCGATGACCCGGTGGGTGCCGTTCGGCGGGTTCGAGCGGACGAGCTCATCGGACCGCGCCCTGGTGGGACGACGGTGGGACACCAGCTGGGGACTGCCACGCGCGTCCGTCGCCCCGCGTGCGAACATGGCGGGAATGCCGATCAGCAGCACCGAGCAGCGCATCGACCTGCTCGGTCCGGTGCTGATCCGCGGGAGCGACGGCGTCGTCGAGGTCACCCGGCGGATGGAGATCGGCGTCCTCAGCGTGCTGGCGCTCCAAGCGGGCAGCCCCGTCGGCGTCGGCAGCCTCATCGACGTCCTCTGGCCCGACGGGCCGCCGCGCACCGCGACCAAGACGCTCCAGGGCTACGTGAAGCGGGTGCGATCGTTGCTCGGAGCTGGTGGCGCCGAGCTCACCCACACCGGTTCGGCCGGGTACTCGCTCGAGATCGCGCCCGACCAGATCGACGCCATCCGCTTCGAATCGACGATCGCGGACGCGCGCACCCACGACGATGACGCCGTTCGGGTGCGCCGGCTCGACGAGGCGCTGGCTCAGTGGCGGGGGGCACCGTTCGCGGGGTGCGACATCGACGGGCTCCAGCCGTACCGGGAGCGGCTGGTCCGCCTGCGCAGCGGGGCCCGGGTCGAGCGGACCGCGGCCGAGATCCGACTCGGGGTGACAGCCGACACGATCGGGGCGATCCGCGCCCTGCTGGCCGACGAGCCGACGAACGAACGGCTGTGGCTCCACCTGGCTGGTGCGTTGTACCGCGTCGGCAACCCCGTTGCCGGGCTGCGCGCGATCAGCGAGGCGCGGCGCGGGCTGGACGAGAACGTCGGGGTGGCGCTGGGCCCCGAGCTGGTCGAGCTGGAGCGGCGGATCCTCGACCACGACGAGGTCGACGAGGCGTACGAACGGCTCAGCGGTGGTGTCCGCGCGTCGTCGTCCCCGTCGCACCGGACCCCGTCCCCGGTGCCGTGGACGCTCGCCCTGCCGCGCTGGGCGGGTCCGTTGATCGGACGCGACGCCATCGTCGACCAGATCGCGGCGCTGGTCGACGCCGAGCTCCCGGTCATCACGATCGCCGGTCCCGGCGGCATCGGCAAGACCCGCTGTGGCGTCGAGGCCGCTCGACAGGCGGCCACACCGTGCCGCGGCTTCGTCGACCTCAGCGCCACCGCCACCGGCGCCGAGCTCGCCATCCACCTCGCCGGGTCGTTCGGCGTCCCCGATCGTGACGATCCGATCGCTGCCGTCGCCGAGCAGCTCAGCGGTGCGCGCGCCAGCATCGTGCTCGACAACGTCGAGCAGATCGGCGACGCCGCAGGTGTGCTGCGCGAGCTGGCCGACCGCTGCCCCAACATCGTCTGGGTGGTCACCTCGCGGCGCCGACTCGGCATCGACGCCGAACGGGTCGTGCGGCTCGACCCGCTCGGCGACGTGCCTTCGGCGGACGGCCCGAGCGCGGCCGCGGCGTTGCTGGCCTCCGCCGCCGCCCGTCGGGGCATCCTCATCGACGAGAGCGGGATGCCGGGGATCGAGCACATCGCCAGGAGCATCGGCGGGTTGCCGCTGGCGCTCGAACTCGCGGCGTGCCAGCTCCAGTACCTCGACGCGACGGCGGTCGCGAAGTCGATGGACGACCCACTCACCACGCTGGTGGACCCGGGTCACGCGGTGGCTCGCCACCGCTCGATGCGCGCATGCTTCGAGCTCGGCTTCGATCGCCTCGGCGACGACGCAGGTGCGCTGCTGGTGCTCGTCGCGGATCGTCCGGGCGGTGTGCGCCACGACGACCTCAGCGCGCGCTGGCATCGGGACACCGCGTTGAACCGGGCCATCGTCGAGCTCGTCGACGCCGGGTTCGTCGCCGCGGTGACCGACAGCGCCGGCCAACCACGGCTCGTGCAGCTGCCGCTGGTGCGCGCGTTCGGCCGGACCTGCCCGCGGCCGGACGACGGCGTCGCCACCGCCGCCGGGCTCGACCGGCTCGTCGTCGGTCGGGCGCTGAGCTCGATCAACGCCACCGATTCGGCGACGGTCGAACCCGATCTCCCCGATCTGCGCCGGATGATGCAGCGCGGCCTCGACGACGCTCAGTCCCTCGAGCAGGCGTTGCGGGTCGCGGTGTTCCTCACCGTGTACTGGTGGTCACATCGGATCACGGAGGGCCGGCAGTGGCTGAGCAGCCTGCTGCTGCGTGCCGCGGGTCGACCGTCGGCGATGCGTCCGCACGCGGTGCACGCCGCGGCGTTCCTCGACTTCTACGTCGGCGACGTCGCCACCGCCGTCCGGCGACTGGATGCCGAGGACGCTCGCCCGGACAGGGCCGACCCGCTCGCCCGGTCGCGGTTGCTCAGCCTCCATGCGATGTTCGACGCGGCAGCGGGCCGCCCCGACGTCGCCGCGGCGCGAGCGAGCGAGGCGATCGACCTGGCACGGATGACGGGCGACGAGCAGATGCTGTCGGTGGCCCTGGGCAACGGAGGCGACGTGTCCACCGCCATCGGCGACCCCGACACCGCTCGCGCCCGGTACGTCGAGTCGATCGAGCGGCTGCGCCGCGCCGGGTTGGAATGGCTGGCGGCCGCGCCGCACGCGCGGTTGGGCGACCTCGAGCTCTCCGACGGCCAGACCCGTCGGGCCAGGATGTGGTTCGAACGGTCGATCACGCTGTGGTCGTCGCGCCAGCTCGGGCCGGGAGCGCCGCAGACGCTGGCCGGGTTGGCCCGGCTCGAGGTGATCGAGGGTGATCTCGACGCTGCCCGCCGACACCTCGACACCGCGCTGGCAACGGCCAAGCGATGCGGCAGTCGCGGCGAGTACCCGTGGGTGGTGCTGGGCTTCGCGGCCCTGATGGCAGCACGTGGCGACCGCGACGCGGCGGCCCAGCTGTTCGAGCTCGGACTCTCCCACGGCCCGCGCGCCGGTCATCACGTCCAACGGCTCGTCGAGGCCGAGCTGGCCCCGTACCACCTGCGCGCCGTCGGCCCTGATCCTGCAACATCGTCAGATCTGCTGGCGGTGGCGACGCCGCTGGAGGACCTCCCGCAGCTCGTCGCGAGACTCGTCGGCCCGTGACCGGGGCTCAGCAGCTGAACACGGGCTGGTGCGGCGATGCGCCGGCCGCGCTGCGGGCGTCGCTGGCCGACCTCACCGGCCCCGCGAAGGACCTGCTCGACGAGGCAGCGGACCACGTCGCGTTCGTGTTGCGGACGCGGGCGGCAGGTGAGGTTGCGGCGGTGGCGGTCCCGGTCGCGGTGTTCCGGGCGCTGAGCGCGGACGCGATCCCGTCTGGTCTGCTCGCTGCGGCCGCTGCCACCTACGTGGCCTTCGACGTGCTCGACGACCTGATGGACGGCGACCGGCCGGCGTGCTGGTCCGAACGGCGGCCGGGGGAGTTGGTGATCGGCACGCAGATCCTGCTGGTGACGGCGGCGCAAGTGATCGCCCGCGGGCTACCGCCCCTCGTCGCCGAGCGTGTCTCCGGCGTGCATCGGGCGATGTTGGTCGAGGTCGCCGACGGCCAGCTCCGGGGCGAATCGCCGCTCGACATCGCCACCACGCCCGACGACGTGGGCTCCGCGATCGCCGCCAAGAGCGGTGCCCTGCTCGGCCGCCTGGCGGAGATCGCGGCCGTCGCGGCCGGTGCCGACGAACAGGTGGCCGCGGCTGCGCGCCGCTTCGGGCGGAACCTGGGGATCGCCCGCCAGCACGTCAACGACCTCACCGAGCTGCTCGGCGAACGGACGAGCGACCTGCGCAACGGCACGGCGACGATGGTCGGTGCGTTCGCGCTCCAGGGCCGTGCGGTCGACGCCCGTCAGCGTCTCCTCGACGATCTCAGTGCCGCGTCCGTCGACCCGGCGCGTCGCGGTCTGCTCCGGGCGGAGCTCGGGCCGGCGATCGGCGAGGTCTGCCTCCTCGCCCAGCTCCACCTCGGAGCGGCGCGGTCCGCGGCCGAGTTCGTGTCGGGCGCGCGCATCGGCCACGATGGGCTGGCCGAACTGATCGAGCACACTGCCGTCACCTTGAGGAGCAACCATGGCCGCTGACGAAGACCGCCAGGCCCAGTACGACCAGATCCGCGAGCGGTTCCTCGCCGATCCCGAGTTCCGTGCCGAGATGCGCGCCGACGCGGTCGGCACGTTGACCGGCGTTCTCGGCGAGCTCACCGAGCAGGAGCGTCAGTGGGTCCGCGAGCTGCCCGACGCGTCGACGTCCGAGGAGGAGCTGGTCGATCAGGTCACGACGCAGCGGGTGGGGGCGTGGTGATCGACACGATCCTCGTCTGATCGGCGAGGTACTGCCAGCCGGCCGTCGGGCTCAGCTGGAACAGCTCGACGGCGTCCACCTCCAGCTGGACGGTCTGATGGGTCGCGTGTTCCGTGATCGTCGACCGGAACGTCCCGAAGCGGGCGGCGAGGTCGTCGCCGCGCCGTTCGTAGGGAGTGGTCGGGGGCACTTCGTCGTCGACGGTGGCCGTGGCCAGCGCGGCGCGCAGGCCGGCCACGATCTGCTCCCGACCGACGGCCCAGGTGTCACCCGATGGGCTGCCGGTCGTGCTCATCACGGCCTGCTCGGTGTAGAGGGCGCCGAGCCCGTCGACATCGCCGGCCTTGAGCAGCGCGAGGTACGTAGCGAAGAAGTCGTCGAGGGAGTGCACGGGTGTCGTCACGTCCGGACAGTACCTGGCAGTCCGCGCGTGACCTGATCTCGTCCACGAGGGCTCGTCGCCAGGGACGTTGGGGGGCGAGAGCCGCGCGGATCGTCAGCTACTCGCCCTGGGGCAAACCAGGCGGGCCGTTCGGGTCGCTGGGGAGAGGTGCGGTGGACTCGTTCGCGCCGTGCTCGCGCAGGTAGTCGCGCAGGTAGGGGAGCGTGAACCCGACGCGACCGCGCGCCGTCGCTTGGATCATCTGCGCGTCGAGCAGGCGTTGCCGGTAGACGCCCGCGTACTTCGCGTTGACGCCGAGGCGCGTGGCGATGTCGGCGATCTTGGACGACCCGTCGTCGAGGGCCATCGCGAAGAGGAACGAGCGGTCGATGTGGGACAGGTCCTTCAACGCGGGTTCATGGACGAGTGAGCCCATGCGGCGCAGCGCGAGCGGCACGCCGGCCGCGACGTCGGCATCGGTGATCTCGCCGGCGTCGGGATGCTGGCGCCAGATGTGGTGTCCGACCAGCTGGATCAGGAACGGGTAGCCGCCCGTCGCCGTCGCGGCCCGAGCGCAGGCCGACGCGGTGATCGTCCGGCCGGCGGCCTCGATCGTCTCGCGCAGGGTGCGTTCGACCTCACCCAGCCCGACGCCACCGAGGGTGTGGCGATCGGCGCGGCGCAGGAACGTGAGCACCTCGTCGCTGAGCAGGTCGCTCACCTCCGACGGCAGCCCGGCAGCGGCGAACGCGATCTGGCGGTCGTCGCGGACGAGGTGCTGCAACGCGGTGAAGAAGTCGCGCAGCTCGGACGACTGGCGGCGATGCACCTCGTCGAGCGTGATCAGCAACCCGGTGCCGTGCTCGGCGAGGAGATCGCACAACAGCTCGAGCTGGTTGCGCAGCCCGGCGGCGACGACGTGCGCGTTCGAGCTGTCCCAGGTGACGCCACCGATCCCGAACGGGCCGTTGACGCCTGTGAGCGTCGAACGCTGGGCGTTGGGGTCGTGCTCGCGCAGCAGCGCCGGCAAGTGCTGGGTCACGAGCCGGGTGACGAACCCTGGGGTGGCGGTCTCGTGCACGACGAGCCAGCCGCGCACCGCGACGATCCCACCGACCTCGTTCAACATGACCGTCTTGCCGGTCCCCCGGGCGCCGGTGTAGAGGGTCGCCCGGCCGAGGGATCCGGGGCCGTCGTCGATCGCGTCAGCGAACTCGGCGAGGATGTCCTCGCGGCCGGCGAGCACCGGCGGGGTGTTGCCGAAGCCCGGGGTGAACGGGTTCCGCATCACGGCATCCTACGCCACGCCCGTTGAGGGTTCTTTATACTGTTGAGGATCTTGACGCCGCGGCCCGGTCGAGCACGATGTCGAAGATGGCCGTGAGCTCACCGTCGACCGGCACGAACGCGCGCCGCAGGCTCGCCCGCACCCCGAACACGGCATCGCTGTCGAGGAACTCGCTCGATTCGTCGAACACGTGGGTGATGAGGTCCTTGTAGCCGGGGGACCTCGCCCAGATGTGCGTGTGGCCGGGACGCCACCAGTTCCGTCCGTTCGCCTTGAGCAGCTGACCCGCAGGACCGTCGTCGGGGATCGGGTAGGGCACAGGGCGGATCGTG
>JAODBQ010000259.1 GCA_025464045.1 Ilumatobacteraceae bacterium | reverse complement strand
CCGTACGTGCTGACGATCCACGATCTGCAGTACCGGACCTTCCCCGGGCACTTCTCGCGTGCCAAGCGCACGTACTTCGACGCGATGATCCCGCGCAGCGCTCGCGGAGCGGCCGTGGTCGCCGTGCCGACCGAGTACGTGCGACGCTCCGTGGTGGAGTCGCTCGAGCTGCAGCCGAGTCGCGTGGTGGTCGTGCCGCACGGCATCGACGACGCCGTGGTCCACGACGTCACCGCCGAGTCGGAGGTGCGCCAGCGCTACGCCCTCGGCGACGGGCCGGTCGTGGTCTACCCGGCGATCACCCACACCCACAAGAACCACCGGTTCCTGCTGGATCTGATGCGCGAGCGCTGGCGCGACCCCGATCTCCGATTGGTGCTCACCGGCGGCGTCGGCGATGCGGAAGCCGATGTCACCCGATGCGCCGATCGACGCGTCTGCCGGCTCGGCCGGGTGCCGGCGGCGGACCGCAACGGCCTGATCGCGATGGCGGAAGCGCTCGTGTTCCCGAGCCGCTACGAGGGCTTCGGCGCGCCGCTCATCGAGGCGATGGCGCTGGGCACCCCCGTCGTCGCCTCGGACGCCGCATCCGTGCCGGAGGTCGTCGGCGACGCCGGACTCGTGCTGCCGCTGGAGCTGGACGCGTGGGCCGACGCCCTCGACGTGGTGCGCGCCCGCCGCGCCGAGCTCGTCGCCGCCGGGCGCGAGCGGGCGCGGTCGTTCACAGCCGCCGCCTCCGGTGCCGCGCTCGGTGCGGTGTACCGCCAGGCCCTGTCGTGAAACCGGTGCTCGGCGGCCGGCGGCTGCGCATCGCCGTGCTCTGTCCGCACTTCGCGCCCGACACCGCGCCGACCGGCGACGTCAGCACCGCGATCGTCCACGAGCTGGCGGCACTCGGCCACGAGCTGCACGTCGTCACCTCGCTGCCCTGGTATCGCGACCACGCGATCGTGCCGGGCTGGGAGGGTCGGGTGGTGCGTCGCGAGGCCACGTCGTGGGGCAGCATCACCCGCGTCCACCCGTTCGCCACGAAGGACAAGCGCGACCTGCTCGGCCGCGCCCGCGGCTTCGTCGGCTTCAGTGCGTTGGCGGGACTCAACGCGATGCGCGGTGGACGGGTGGATGCCGTGCTGGCGATGTCGCCGCCGTTCACCATGGGCCTCACCGGTTGGTTGGTGCACCTGCTCCGTCGCGGCCCGCTCGTCTACAACATCCAGGACGTCTTCCCGGACGCGGCGATCGCCACCGGCGCGATCACCAACCCCACCGTGATCGCCGTCGCCAGGTGGGTCGAGCGGCTGAGCTACCGGCGCAGCGCGGTGGTCACGGTGCTCAGCGAGGAGATGCGCGCGAACGTCGCGGCGAAGGTCCCGGAGCGGCGTCGCCGAGACGTCGTGGTCATCCCGAACTTCGTCGACACCGAGGCGATCCTCCCGCTCGACCGGCTCACCGCGCTGCGCACCGAGCTCGGCATCGGCGACGAGCCGGTCGTGATGTACGCGGGAAACGTCGGCTTCTCGCAGTCGCTGGAGATGGTCGTCGACGCAGCTCGCCTCGTGCCCGAGGCGACGTTCCTGATCAATGGTGGCGGTGCGGCGCGGGTCGCGCTGGAGCGGCGCGCGGAGGGGGTCCCCAACGTCCGCTTCGGCGACTACCAGCCGCGTGAGCGGCTGGCGGAGGTCCTCGCCACCGGCGACATCCACCTCGTGCCGCTGCGGTCCGGGCTCGGCACCGTCAGTGTTCCGTCGAAGACCTACTCCGTGCTCGCCGCGGGCCGACCCGTGGTCGCGGCGATCGACGCGGACACCGAGGTGCCGCGGATCCTGGCGGCGTCGGGAGCCGGCGTCGCCGTGGCGCCGGACGACCTCGACGCGCTGGTCCGAGCGCTGCGCGAGCTGCTCGCCGACCCCCTCACCTGCGAGCGGATGGGGGTTGCCGGGAGGGCCTGGGTGGAGGCCGAGGCATCCCCGCGAGCGGCCGCATCGGCGTACGAGCAGGTGTTCCGCCGTGTTGCCGGACGTCCGGGCTGACCGGCAATTCCCCTGGCTCTCAGGTAGCCTCGCATCTCCGTGGCCCCGTCATCGTCGTCAGCCAAGAAGGTTGCCAAGCTCGCATCGCAGGGCAAGGGCAAGAAGGTCCGCTTCCAAGGTGGGACCGTCTTCCCGGCGATCGTCGCAGTGGTCGTCATCCTCATGCTCGGCCTCGTCGTCTATGCGCGGGCGAGCCGCCCGACCGCCGGTTCGGGCCCGCCTCGTCTCGGTGATCACTGGCATGCGGCGTACGGCTTCTACGTCTGCGACGCGAACGACGCGAGCGCGGCATTCCTCCCGAACCTGATCGGGACGAAGGAGGAGCAGACCGTCGACGCGGCGGGGAACACCGTCTACGCGGACAAGCACTTCCGTGAGTACGGCATCCACAGCCACGGCGACGGCGTGATCCACTACCACCCGTACACGAGTCGGGCGACGGGCACCCGGGCCCGACTCGGCGTGTTCCTGGATGCGTACAACGTCAAGCTCACCGATACCCAGCTCGAGTTCCCGCCGGACCAGGGCGGCGACAAGTTCGACACGGCGACGTACAAGTGCAACGGGCAGGACGCGCAGATCCGGGTGCGGGTGTGGAACAGCTTCGCCAACCCGAGCGAGTACGTCGACTACGTGACCGACTTCAAGAACATCCGCATCGACCGCAACGGCATGGCGTTCACGATCGCGATCGTGCCGAAGGGCAAGGACATCCCGCAGCCGCCGTCGGCGCCGAAGCTCCCCGAGCTGGGCACGGTGGACGGAGGCGACGCGATCACCATCCCGGCAGCGGCCGGCAGCGGTGTGCCCGACACCGGCACGGGCACTGCGGTGCCCGGCACGGGCACCGCCGTCCCCGACACCGCCGCGGGCACATCCGTGGCCGCGGGGACGACACCGAGCGGCAGCGCAGCGGGCACGGTGCCGGTCAGCAGCGCAGCGACCACCGCGCCTGCGAGCACCGCCGGGGGCTGATGCGCGCCGTCGTCCTCGTCGGCGGGTTCGGCACTCGACTGCGCCCCCTGACCCACACCATCCCGAAGCCGATGCTCCCCGTCGGGCACCTGCCGATCATCGAGCGAGTGGTCGCCAACCTCGGTCGTGGTGGCGTCACCGAGGTGACGCTCGCGCTCGGGTTCAAGCCCGAGCCGTTCATCGACGCGTTCCCCGGTGGTGCGTGCGCGGGGGTCCAGTTGCGCTACGCCGTCGAGCCCGAGCCGCTCGACACGGCCGGCGCGATCCGGTTCGCGGCCGACGCCAGCGGGATCGACGACACCTTCGTCGTCGCCAACGGCGATGTGCTCACCGATCTCGACGTCGCCGAGCTGGTCCGGTTCCACCGCGAGCGCGGGGCCGAGGCGACGATGCACCTGATCGCCGTCGACGACCCCTCGTCGTTCGGGGTGGTCGCGATGGACGAGGACGGTCGCGTCCGGCGCTTCGTCGAGAAGCCGGCGCCCGGGACCTCGTCGGGCAACCTGATCAACGCCGGCACGTACATCCTCGAGCCGTCGGTGCTCGCCAGGATCCCGCTCGGCGCGCGCTCCTCGATCGAGCGGGTCACGTTCCCGGCGGTCGCCAGCGACGGTGGGCTGTACGCCAAGGCCACCGAGGACTACTGGCTCGATGTCGGCCGTCCGGAGCTCTATCTCAGCGCGAACCTCGACCTCCTCGCCGGTCGCCGCCGTTACGACACGGCAACCGGCATCCACCCGGGCGCGGCGGTCCACCCCGACGCGGTCATCGTCGACTCGACGGTCGCCGCCGGGGCGAGGATCGACAGCGGCGCATCCGTGCGCGAGTCGGTGATCCTGTCCGGGGCCGTGATCGGGCAGCAGGCGGAGGTCGTCGCGTCGGTCATCCTGGGCACCGTCGGCGCGGGCGCCACCGTCACCGGGTGCGTGCTCGGCAGCGAGGGCGTCGTCGCCGCGGGCGAGCGGGTTGCCGGCGAACGTCGTCCCGACCCAGACGCCGGCTGAACGCGGACGGCGTTCCCCTTCGAGACTGCCGAGTCGAGGGCCGGACGGTGAACGCTCGGCGGGCGCGGGTGAACAGTTCGCAGCCAGCCGCTCCGACGGCAATCGGACCCTGCTCGAGCTGACTATGGTCGTTCCTCGCGGCCTCGGGCGGGAAGCCTGGGCCAGACGAAGTCCAGATGCAGCGCTGACGTAGCCCACACGAGGGGGTCGCACGAATGAGATCACCGTTCCGCCGGAGGCTGGCCACCGGGATCGCCGCGATCGCGCTGGTCGGCGGGGTCCTCGTGGCCGCTCCCACCAGCGTCGTGCACGCCGCGCCGGTCGCGATCACGCTGCTCAACGTCAACGACTTCCACGGTCGCATCGACCCGGCGAACGACCTGACGACCAAGTGGGCGACGACGATCGAGCAGCAGCGCGCCCTCGATCCGAACGGCACGCTCCTGCTCGGCGCCGGCGACCTGATCAGCGCCTCGCTGTTCAACTCCGCGGTCCAGAAGGACCAACCGACCATCGACGTGATGAACGAGCTGTGCATGAACGCCTCCTCGGTCGGCAACCACGAGTTCGACCAGGGCTACGCCGACCTCACCGGTCGGGTCGTCAACGGCCCGGCGGGGATCGCCCCCGACGCCTGCCCGACCTTCCCGGGCACGCAGCCCGGCGGCACCAACGCCCGCTTCCCGTACCTCGGCGCGAACGTGTACCAGAAGGGCACCACCACGCCGGCGCTGCCCGAGTACGCGACGTTCGTGGTGAAGGGCGTCACCATCGGCGTGATCGGTGCCGTCACCTCGGAGACACCGGCGCTCGTCTCGCCGGGTGGGATCACCCAGATCGACATCGGCGACCCGGTCGCCGCGGTCAACCGCGTGGCGGCGCACCTGACGGACGGCAACCCGGCCAACGGTGAGGCACAGGTCCTCGTCGCCGAGTACCACGAAGGTGCCGCCAACGGCGCGCAGACGCTGGCGCAGAACCTCGCCGCCCCGGCACCGAACGCCTTCGCCTCGATCGTCAACGACACCAGCCCGAAGGTGGCGGTGATCTTCACGGGGCACACCCACCAGGCCTACGTCTACGACGCGCCGGTCGCCGGCGGAGCGCTCCCGACGCGCCCCGTGCTGCAGACGGGCAGCTACGCCGATCACGTCGGCAAGGTCACGATCACCGTCGACGACCAGACCGGTCTCGTCAGCGCGTACACCGCGACGAACCTCCTCCCGGCCACCGCGCCGGACTACACGCTCGGCCGGGTCGCCAAGGTGAAATCCATCGTCGATGCCGCCAAGGCCTTTGCCGACACCATCGGCCTGCAACCGATCGGCACGCAGACGGCCGACATCACCACGGCGTTCACCGGCCCGACGGCCGGCTACACGGGCCCCGGCAACACGTACGTCGGGACGGCACGCGACGACCGCGCGAGCGAGTCGACCATCGGTGACCTCGTGGCCAACTCGCTGCGCGACACGCTCGCCCCCGCGGCCCTCGGCGGCGCGCAGATCGGCGTCACCAACCCCGGTGGTCTGCGCGCCGAGCTCCTCTACAAGCAGTCGGGAGCGGAGGGCGACGGCGTCGTCACCTACGCGGAGGCGAACAACGTCCTGCCGTTCGCGAACAACCTGTGGACCACCACCCTCAGCGGGGCACAGTTCAAGACGTTGCTCGAGCAGCAGTGGCAGCGCGACGGGAGCGGCGCGATCCCGACGCGGCCGTACCTCCAGCTCGGGCTGAGCGACAACGTCACCTACACCTACGACGACGCGCTGCCCGAGGGCTCGCGCATCACGTCGATCACGATCAACGGTGCGCCGTACGATCCGGTCGCCGGCTACCGCATCGGGACGTTCTCGTTCCTGACGACCGGCGGCGACAACTTCCGCATCTTCACCTCGGGCACGAACACCAAGGACTCCGGCCTCGTCGACCGCGACGGTTGGATCCAGTACCTCGAGGACCACCAGCCGTCGACGCCGGATTTCGCCCGCCAAGCGGTCAAGGTGACCAACCTGCCGACCGCCGCGGTGATCGGTTCGAACGTGCAGTTCGGGGTGTCGGCGCTGAACCTGACGAGCCTCGGATCGCCGGCGAACACGTCGCTCGCCGTCTCGATCGGTGGCGTCAGCCTGGGGACGGTCCCCGTGACCAATGGTGCCGCCACGGTCAACCTCCCGGTGCCGGGCGGCGTCCCCCTCGGGGCGCAGCAGCTCACCGCGGTCGCCTGTTCGAGCGGGACCAAGGTGACGTTCGCGGTGACCGTCTCCGGCACACCGTCCGCGACTCCGGCCGCGAAGCCGGCGATCACGTCCTGTGGCCTGCAAATGACGAACCCCGCGAGGCGGCTGCTGGACACGCGTGAGAGCCCGAACCAGCGCGCCGAGTTCCAGCCGGGCGGCACCCTCAAGCTCGATCTCGCCGGCAAGTACGGGATCGCTGCCGATGCCACCGCGGTCGCGCTCAACCTGACGTCGGTCAACGTCACCGCGGACGGCTGGATCCGCGCGTACCCGTGCGGCTCCCCGCCGACGGGCCTCACCTCCAACCTCAACCCCGGTGCCGACCGGATCGTCGCCAACCTCGCGATCGTGCCGCTCGACAGCACCGGGTCGGTGTGCTTCGAGACCTACGCACCGAGCGACCTCGTCGTCGACCTGCAGGGTTGGTACCCGGGCGGCTCGGAATACAAGCCGGTCGCCGTGACCCGCATCGCGGACACGCGCATCGGGCTCGGGATCCCCACGCACCTCAGCCCGTTCACGCCCGTCGCGCTGACGGTCACCGGGACGAACGGCGTCGCCGCCAACGCCAGTGCCGTGGCGATGAACCTCACGGCCGTCGCCGATCGGACCGGCTACGTGATCTCCTACCCGTGTGGCGCGGCGCCGCCGGTCGCGTCAAACCTCAACGCCTGGGGCGGCCACGCGATCGCCAACGCTGCGGTCACCGCCGTGGGGGCGGGCGGCAAGGTCTGCTTCGTGTCGAACATCGACACCGAGCTCGTCGTCGACCTCGAGGGCTGGTACCCGGCGGGTTCCACGTACCACGCGTTCGCGCCGGTTCGCGCTCTCGACACCCGCGAGACCGGACCTGCGGTCACGCCCGGCAGCGTGCGCAGCGTGCCGATCTCCACCCTGTACGGGGTGCCGCCCACGGCCGCTGTCGTCAGCCTCAACGTCACCGCGGTGAACGCCACGGGGCCCGCGTGGGTGAAGGTGTTCCCGTGCGGCCAGGCGGCGCCCGAGGCGTCCAACAACAACACCTCGCCCGACCGGATCGTGGCGACGCAGGCGTTCGTGCCGATCGGTGCGGGCGGTGCCGTCTGCATCGCCGCGAACTGGACGACGGACATCGTCGTCGACGTCCAGGGCTGGCAGTAGCGCGCGCGATCTCGGCGATGCCACCGTCCCTGAGTCGGGCGGCGGCATCGCCGCCTAGCCTGCGTGCGTGAGGGTGATGGTCGTCGGCGGGGCGGGGTTCCTCGGTTCGCACCTGGTCGAGCGGATGCTCGCCGACGGTCACGCGGTCGACGTCGTCGACGACCTCTCCAGCGGCTCGCTGGCCAACCTCGCGTCCGCACGCTCGATGGGCGGCGAGATCAAGATCCACACGCTCGATGCCACGGCCGACCCGTTCGCCGCGCTCGTCGCGATGCGCACGCCCGAGGTGATCTACCACCTCGGCTGGAGCGGCACCGAACCACGTGACGGGCGCGAAGCCGGGCGGGTGCTGCACGCGACGATCGCGGTGCTCGACGCGGCCAAGCGGCTCGGCACCACGAAGGTGGTCGCCGCGCTGCCGGCGGTGGCGCTGTACGGCAACGTGCCTGCCCGCGACCTCCCGGTGAAGGAGGGCCGCCCGTGGGAGCCGGTCGGGCTGCGCGGCGTGCTCGCCAGGGCGATCGCCGATGCGATGGTGATGTACCGCGCCGAGCACGCGGTGGAGTTCACCGCGTTGGTGATGTCCAACGTCTACGGGCCGCGGCAGCGATCCGATGCCGGGGTGATCGCCGCGTTCGCCGACGCGGTCGCGACGTGCCGCGCGGCGACGATCCACGGCGACGGCCGTCAGGCGCGCGACTTCCTCTACGTCGACGACGCCGTCGACGCGCTCGCCCGCTCGGCGCAGCGTGCGGATGGGCTCGTGGTCAACGTCGGCACCGGGCTGGCGACGTCGATCCGCGAGCTGTGGTCGATGGTCGCTTCGCCTGGCAGTCCGGAACCCGTGTACGCACCGGCCCGCCGCGGCGAGGTGTGGCGGCTCACCGTGTCGCCGACCCGGGCGCGCATCCAC
>JAODBQ010000218.1 GCA_025464045.1 Ilumatobacteraceae bacterium | reverse complement strand
GCCCGGCTGGTGCTCGCGGCGCCATCTCACGATCTCGGCGATCATCGCCTCGCTCTCGCGGACCCGCCCCGCCGCGAGCTGCAGCTCGGCGGACAGCACGACGTGGTGGTCCTCCAACCCCGAACCGCGGAACCGCAGCCCGATGTCGGCGGCCGGCCAGATCGCGTCCTCCCCCGTGCGCAGATCGACGATCCTGGCGGTGACGAGGCAGGCAGCGATGTCGGAGCCGTGGCCACCGGCGTTCATCCGCACGGCACCGCCGACCGATCCGGGCACACCGACGGCCCACTCGCAGCCGGTGAGGCCGGCGGCCGCCGTGCGTCGCGCCAGCACGGGCAGCACGACCGCGGCACCGGCGCGCACGGCGGTGCCGTCGAGCTCGATCTCGGCACCGATCCTCGCCAGCGACACGGCGATGCCGCGGAAGCCCTCGTCGGCGACGAGCATGTTGCTGCCGCGGCCGACGACGAGGACCTCGAGACCGGTGGCACGTGCCGTCGCGCCCACCTCACGCAGCTCGTCGACCGAGCACGGTGTCGCGAAGACCGCCGCGGCACCCCCGACGCGGTACGTGGTGCATCCGGCGAGCGGTTCGTCGGCGACAGCGAACCGCTGCAGACGGTGCAGCGCCTCGTCGACGGCCGCATCGCGGCCCAGCACGCTGCTCACCGGCCGGCCCGCAGCTCGACGCGCCGGGCGATCACCTCGTCGGGCAGGGTGGCGACGTCGCCACAGCCCATCGAGATCGACACGTCGCCGTCGCGCAGCTGGCGGGCGAGGTACTCGACGAGATCGGTCCGCTTCGGCAACCACACCATCCGCGTCGCCGGGTGCGCGTCGAGCACGGCATCGACCACGAGCTTGCCCGTGACCCCTGGGATCGGCGTGGTCCCGGACGGATAGATGTCGGTCAGCACGACGACGTCGGCGTCGACGAACGCGTCGCGGTACGCCGGCGACAGCACCGACATCCGGTTGAACCGGTTCGGCTGGAACACGGCGACGAGCCGACCCCACCCGTCCCCGCTCGTGCGCGCCGCGGCGAGCACGGCAGCGATCTCGCTGGGCAGGTGCGCGTAGTCGTCGACGAGCGTCGCGCCGCCGTCGATGCCGCGGATGTCGAACCGACGGGCGACACCTCCGAAGTGGGCCAGCGCGTCGGCGGCGACGTCGAACGACACCCCGATCTCGATCGCCATGGCCAGCGCACCCGTGGCGTTGCGAACGTTGTGGATGCCGCGCAGCGGCAGGGCGACCGCACCGAGCCTGGTCGCGCCGTGCCACACGACGAACTCGATCGCGCCACGCACCGGATGCACGTCGGTGGCCCGGTAGTCGGCGCCCGGGGCCGTGCCGTAGGTGACCGCGCCGTGCCGCGCGGCGAGCGCGACGCAGTGCTCGTCGTCGGCGCAGAGGACCTTGGGCCCGGGAACCTGGGCGAGGTAGCGGTCGAAGCCGGCGACGATCCGCTCGAAGCTGCCGTAGTGGTCGAGGTGGTCGGCTTCGACGTTCGTGAGGATCGTGCCGTGCAACGGGAGCTCGAGGTGGGTGCCGTCGCTCTCGTCGGCCTCGACGACGAACCACTCCGCACCGGTCCACTGCGCCCCCGTGCCCATGTCGGCGACATCGCCGCCGATCACGAAGCCGGGGTGGAGACCGGCGCGGGCGAGGATGAGCATCAGCATCGACGTCGTCGTCGTCTTGCCGTGGGTGCCGGCGACGGCCAGCGACTTCGCCATCGCGCAGATCGACGCGAGCATGCCCGCCCGGCGCAGCACCGTGACGCCGACTCGCGCGGCCTCCTCCAGCTCGATGTTCGACGCCGGGATGGCGGTCGAGGCGGTGACCGCGCGGCAGCCGTGGACCACGTCACGGCGATGGCCGATGTTCACCTGCACACCGCCGGCACGCAGCCGGTCGAGCACCGGTTGGTCGCGGATGTCGCTGCCGCTGACGTCGTGGCCCATCTCCGCGAGCACGATCGCGATCGCGCTCATCCCCGGCCCGCCGACGCCGACGACGTGCAGCCGGGACGGCTCGCTGAGGTCGAGCGCGGCGACCGGCACGGTCGGCGCGGTCGGCTCGCTCGCCGACGGCCGGCTCACGACGCCACCTCCTCGATCAGCGCGATCAACGCGCCGCTGCGCGCCAACGCGCCGGCCTCGTGCGCTGCTGCGGCGAGGTCGGCCAGCGCGGCTGGGTCCGACATCAGCCGCTCGATCTCGGCGACGAGCCGGTCCACGGTGAGGTCGGGCTGCTCGATCAGCACCGCCGCACCGCGATCGCTGAGCTGGCGGGCGTTGTCGAGCTGATGGTTCGCGGCGGCGCCCGGCCACGGCACGACGACGGCCGGCACGCCGGTGACGGACAGCTCGGCGATCGTGCCGGCACCGGCGCGCGTCACCATCAGGTCGGCGGCCGCGTAGACCGCCGGCATCCGCTCCTCGTAGCCGATCACGCGGTACAGGATGCCGCCGACACCGTCCCGGGCGGGCGCGGCCCGGTCCGTGAAGCGCTCCCCGACGACGTGGTGGACGGCGATCTCGGAGCGATCGGCGAACCGCTCGACGGTGGCTGCGACGGCGTCGTTCACCGGTTGGGCACCGAGCGAACCGCAGCACACGGCCACCACGAAGCGGTCGCGCGGCAGATCGAGCTCGTCGCGCGCCGCGTCGCGATCGCGTGCTCGGTCGACGGCGATGATCGCCTGGCGCACGGGCGCCCCGGTGAGCCGGGCGTTCGGCAGCGTCGAACCCGGGAAGGCGACGGCCACGGCGGTCGCGCCGCGGGCCAGCAGCCGCGAGACCAGTCCGGGGCGGCGGTCGTAGCTGACGATCACGACCGGGATGCGCGCGAGGCGCGCCGCGAACGTCGCCGGGAAGCTGGCGTAACCGCCGACGTTGACGACCACGGCCGGGTGCAGGCGACGCAGCAGCGCCCGCGCCTGCCAGGTGGAACGGACCAACTTGGGCAGGAACCAGAGGTTCCGGCGCGACAGGCTGCGCTGGAACCCGACCACGTCGAGGAGCGTGTACGGGTGGCCGGTGGGCGGCAGCAGGCGGGCCTCGACGCCGCGGCGGGTGCCGACGTAGTGCACCGACGCCACCGGGTGGCCGGCGCCGACGAGGCCCTCGGCGATCGCCAGCGCGGGCAGCACGTGGCCGGACGTCCCGCCGCCGGTGACGACCGCGAACGTGCCGGGTGCGTCGTCCGGACGATTCACTTCACGTTGCGGGCGACGTTCAGCAACAACCCGCTGGCGATCATCGTGACGAACAGCGAGCTACCCCCCGCCGAGAAGAACGGCAGGGTCAGCCCGGTGACCGGCATCAGCCCGATGACGCCACCGACGTTGATGATCGTCTGCACCACCAACCAGCCGACGATGCCGCTGGCCACGAGCGCGGCGAACCGGTCGTGGGTGCTGGCGAGTGCGACCTGCACCCCGGCGTAGGCCAGCAGCACGAACCCCCCGAGCACGCCGATGATCCCGACGAACCCCAGCTCCTGCGCGATCACGGCGAAGATGAAGTCGCTGTGGGCGAGCGGCAGGAACCCGCCGAGCATCGCCGAGCCGCGGCCCGGTCCCTCACCGAGGAGCCCGCCCTGGGCGGTGCTGATCATCGCCTGGTAGGTCTGGTAGCTGAGGTGGTCCTTGTGCGCGGCGATGTCCATGAACGCCGTGAACCGGGCCGCCCGGCGCGGACTCGAGGCCACGAAGCCGACCCCGCCGAGCGCCCCGACCGCACCGGCACCGAGCATCGGTACGAGCGGTGCACCGCCGATGAACGCCATCACGAAGACGATGCACGCGAGCACGATCGCCGAACCGAGGTCACCCTGCGCGAGGCACAGGCCGGCACCGAGCAGCGCCACGCCGAGCACCGGGACGAGCGTCCGCCGCAGGTCGTGCATCTCGTGCTGGCGCTTGGTGAGCAGGTTCGCGCAGAACAGGAGCACGGCGAGCTTGAGGAACTCCGAGGGTTGCACGCTGAAGCCGCCGATCGCGACCCAGGCGGTCGCGCCGTTGACGTTGTCGCCGAGCCCCGGCACGAGCGGGACGAGCATCGCCGCGAAGCCGATCCCCAGGATCGGCGTGACCATCCGCCGCCAGAAGTGCAGCGGCACGCGCATCGCCACCCACAGCCCGACCGTGCCGAGCACCGCCCACACCAGTTGCTTGCTGAACAACCGCCACGGGGAGTTGCCCTGGTGGAACTGGGCGATCGCGCTGGCCGACAGGACCATCACCAGACCGAGCATCACGAACACGGCGACGACGACCGCGATCAGGTAGAACTCGACTGGCGGGGGGCCCACGGGGCGGGCCTGCGGCCGTCGCGCCGGGTGCCGCCGCATCGCCGAGGCGCGTTCGAGGGCCTGGCGCCTGCGGTCGCCGAGGAGGGTCGTCGAGGTGCTCATCCTGGTGCTCCCTGGATCGGTGACGATTCGGTTTTCGGCGCAGCGGTTCGTGGCGCAGCGGTTCGTGGCGCAGCGGCGAGGTGCTCGGCGGCGAGCCGCTTGAAGTCGTCGCCGCGGGCCGGGTACCCGCCGTCGGGGTACCAGTCGAAGCTCGCGCAGGCGGGCGACAGCAGGACGACGTCGCCCGGCCGGGCGAGCTCGGCAGCGATCTGCACCGCCTCGGCCATGCTCGACGCGACGCGCGTCGGCACGAACGGCTCGAACGCAGCGACGATCTCGGGGCCCGCTTCGCCGAGGCCGACGGCTGCCACGACGCGGTCGTGCTCCGACGCCAGGCTGGCGAGGTCGAGGCCCTTGTTGCGGCCGCCGGCGAGCAGCACGATCCGCTCGAAGCCGCGCACCGCGGTGAGCGCGGCGTGGGGCGTCGTCGCCTTGGAGTCGTTGAACCAGCGCACCCCGGCGGCCTCGCCGACCAGCTCGATGCGATGCGGGGGATGCGCGAACGAGGCGAGCGCGCGACGGACCGCGGCCGCGTCGCCGAGCCCGGACTCGAGCACCACCGCCGCCGCGGCGAGCGCGTTGGCGACGTCGTGCGGGAGCGCCCTGGTCATCTCAGCGGTCGTCGCGATCGTGCCCGACGGTCCGACGAGGCGGTCGCCCTCGACCCGGTAGTCGGCGGTGGGGCCGCCGAACGTGCGCGTGACCGCATCGACGTCGGCGAGGTTGCGCATCACCGCGGGATCCGTGGCGTTGCCGACCGCGACGTCGGCGGGACGCAGGTGCGCCCACATCTGCGCCTTCGCGGCCTCGTACGCGCCGAGCGACGTGTGCCAGTTCTGGTGGTCCGGCGCGACGTTCAGCCACACCGAGGCCTCGGCGCGGAAGCTGCGCAACCAGTTCAGGCGGAAGCTGCTGCACTCGACGACGAACACCTCCGCGTCGCCGTCGAGCTCGCCGACGAGCGGCAGCTCGGTGTTGCCCACCGCGACGGCACGCAGTCCGGCGGCGCGCAGCATCGCCGTGATCAGCAGCGTGGTGGTGGTCTTGCCGTCGGTGCCGGTGACGGCGAGCATCGGGCGGGGGCCGCCGTCGCGCTGCTGCTCCCACTCGTAGGCCAGGTCGAGCTCGGTCACGATCGGGATGCCCGCCGCCTGTGCGGCGACGACGACGTCGTGGGTCTCCGGGACGCCCGGCGCCGGGCAGACGACGTCGCAGCCCTCCACGAGCTGAGCGATCTCGGACGGGGTCGGCGCGCCGATCAGCTCCGTGCCGACGCGCTCCGCCGCGGCGCGTTTGGCGTCGGTCGGTGCGTCGTCGGCAACGACGAGCTCCACCCCGCGGGCATGCAGCGCGGCGGCCACCGCCTCGCCGGTGATGGCGATGCCGTAGACCAGCGCACGCCGGACGGGGTCGGCCGGCCTCACGGTGTCGGCGCCACGACGCAGGTGACCGAGCCGGGCGGGCAGGTGACGCGCGGCAGGTCGATGTGGGTGAAGTCGCCGATGAACAGTGCCAGCGCCGTGGCCACGCAGACCCCGGAGATCAACCAGAAGCGGATGATCACGGTCGTCTCCGGCCAGCCGACCAGCTCGAAGTGGTGGTGGATCGGCGACATCCGGAACAGTCGCTTCGTGCGACCGGACGCCTTGAACACGCCCATCTGGACGGCGACGGAACCGGCCTCCATGACGTTGATCCCGCAGATCAGGATGAGCAGCAGCTGCGTGTCGGTGGTCAGCGCGAGCAGCGCGAGCGCAGACCCGATGCCGAGCGCGCCCACGTCACCCATGAAGATCCGCGCCGGTGCCGCGTTGAACCACAGGAAGCCACCGCACGCGCCGGCGAAGGACGCGGCGAGCACGGCGAGATCCAACGGGTTGACGACGTCGTGGTACACCTGCGGGTTGCGGAACACCCAGTAGGCGATGATCGTGAACGCCAGGAAGCCGAGCAGCGCGGAGCCGCCGGCGAGCCCGTCGAGGCCGTCCGTGACGTTCACCGCGTTGGACGTCGCCCAGATGATCACGCCGGCGTAGAAGATCCAGATGAACCACGGCAGATGCCAACCGGGGAGGTTGGCGCGGGTGATCGAGACGTTCTGGCTGATGCTGGTGGTGCTCACCAGCACCCACGCGATCGCGATCGACAGACCGAGCGTGATGTAGCTCTTCTTCTTCCAGAAGATGCCGCGGTTGTGCGACTTGCGGACCTTGATGTAGTCGTCGAGGAACCCCATGAACGCGAGCACCAGCACCGCGCCCCAGATGACGAGAGCCTGATCCGAGAACACCAGGCCGCTGCGGCCGTGCGCCACGAGCCACCCGATCAGTGCCGCCATCACGATCGCCAGCCCGCCCATCGTCGGCGTGCCCGACTTCGACTGGTGGTGGTCGGGGCCGCGGTCCTCCTTGCCGAGGATCGGTTGGCCCTTGCCGCGCAGGCGGAAGAAGCCGATCAGGTAGCGCGAGCCGATCAGCGAGATCACCATCGCGACGGCGCCGCCGATCATCACTGCGATCACGGGCGCGCCTCGAGGAGCTCGCGGGCGACGACACGGTCGTCAAAGGAAACCACCTGGTCACCGACGACCTGGGTGGCCTCGTGGCCCTTGCCGGCGATCACGACGACGTCACCGGGACGAGCCGTGCGGAGGGCCGCGGCGATGGCGAGGCGGCGGTCGGGCTCGATCACAACCCGGTCACGGTAGCCGGGGGGGACGCCGTCGAGGATGGCACCGATGATGGCCGCGGGGTCCTCCGAGCGCGGGTTGTCGGACGTCAGCACGACGCGGTCGGCGAGCCGCGCGGCGACCGCACCCATCTCCGGACGCTTGGCGCGATCGCGATCGCCGCCGCACCCGAACACCACGATCACCGCGCCGGTCGCGGCCGCGTCGGCATCGGGGCGGGCGCCGAGGAGCGCGGCGCGCAGGCCCTCGGGCGTGTGCGCGAAGTCGACGATCACGTCGAACGGCTGGCCGGCGCGGACCGGCTCGAACCGTCCCGGCACGGCCGGGGCGACGCGCAGACCGGAAGCGATGGTCGCGGCGTCGAGGCCGAGGACCGCGCACGCCGTCGCCGCGGCGAGGCTGTTGGCCGCGTTGAAACGGCCACCGATGCCGACCTCGACGCGTTGGCCGCGCCAGGTGTACGAGTGGTTCGTCACCCCGACGTGCAGGTCGTCGACGTCGGCCAGGGAGAACGTCTCGGTCGGGATCGCGGCCTCGCGTCGCAATCGCCGGCCGTGCTCGTCGTCGGCGTTGACCACGCCACGCGCCGCCATGCCGGGATCGAACAGCGACGCCTTGGCGTCGAAGTAGTCCTCCATCGTGCCGTGCAGATCGAGGTGGTCGTGGCCGAGGTTGGTGAACACCGCGACGTCGAAGTGGCACCCGGCCACGCGGTGGAACGTCAGGGCGTGGGAGGAGACCTCCATCACCACCGCCTGCTTGCCCTCCACCAGGAACTCGGCGAGCCGGCGCTGCAGATCGGGCGACTCGGGCGTCGTGTGCACCCCGGTGAGCGTGCCGATCGTGCCGGTCCGGGTCCCGGCGTGCTCGAGCACGGACCCGATCAGGCTCGTCGTGGTCGTCTTGCCGTTCGTGCCGGTGACGCCGACCATCGTCAGCTGCCGGCTCGGCTGGCCGTGCAACGCAGCCGCGAGGTGACCCATCGCGACACGGGTGTCGTCGACCACGACCTGCGCGACCGGTCGATCGAACGGCTCGAGGGGGTGATCGACGAGCAGCGCGGTCGCGCCGGCGGCCACCGCCTCGGCCGCGAACCGGTGCCCGTCGCTGTGCTCGCCGCGCAGGCAGCAGAAGAGCGCGCCCTCGGCGACGCGCCGGGAGTCGAGCTCGATGGACGACACCGCAGCCTGCCCGTCGCCGCGCAGGGCGGTGTCGGGCAGGCCGGCGGCGTCGATCAGTGCGGCCAAGGGGGTGGCCATCGTTCAGCCGGCCGCCGGGGAGCAGCCTGTGTCACCCGGCGGGGGCGTGATCTGCTCCTCGCTGATCACCGCCCGCCCGATGGTCGCGAAGATCGGGGCAGCGCCCGTCCCGCCGAAGCGGGCGTTGGAGGTCGGATCCGGCTCGTCCACGGACACCAGGATGGTCACCTTCGGGGCGGATGCGGGAAAGAAGCCGACGAAGCTGGCGAAGTAGGCGCGCTCGTTGTTCGGGCCGACGTACCCGCCACCCGGCCACACCTTGTAGGCCGTGCCGGTCTTGCCGGCCACCGTCATCCCGGGGATGTCGGCGGTTCCGTGCGCGGTGCCGTCCTTGTTGCAGACGACGTCGACCATCATCGAGGTCATGGAGGCGGCAGCACCGGGCGACACGACGGTGTGCGTGGCCGATGCCGGTGTCGGCGCCAGCGTGCCCGTGGCGTCGACGGTCGCCTTCACGAGCTTCGGGGCGACGTAGACGCCGCCGTTGGCGATCGTGTTGGCCGCTGCGGCCAGCTGCATCGACGAGGCGGAGTAGCCGTAGCCGTAGGTGATGGTCGCCTTCTCCGTGCCCTGCAGGTCCGCTGCGGCCCTGACGGATCCGGCGCTCTCCCCGGGGAAGCCGAGCGGCGTGGACTCACCGAAGCCGAACGCGTGCAGGTAGGCGGTGATCTTGTCCAGGCCGATCTGGCTCGTCACGGTGTAGGTCCCGATGTTCGACGACACCTCGATGATGCGACGCAGCGACATCGGTCCGATGGCGTGCGACTCGGCGTCGTTGATCTGGTGCTGCCACTTCGTGCCCTTGTCGAAGACGATGAAGCCCGGCACGTTGACGGTCGTGTCCGGCGTGGCGACGCCCTCGTTGAGCGCGCCGGAGACGCTGAAGATCTTGGCGACGGAACCCGGCTCGTGCGACTGCACGAGCGCGTTGTTCGCGCTCGTGACGCGCGCCGTGCCGCTGGCATCCCGGTCGACGCTGACCATCGCGAGGACTTCTCCGGTCTGCGTGTCCATCACCACCGCCGTCGCGCCCTTGGCCATCACATCGGCCTGGTTGATGCCCTGCAACAGCGCCTGCTCGACCTGGTACTGGAGCGAGCGGTCGATCGTCAGCTCGAGGTCCTCGCCGGGGATCGGCTGGGTGGTGGTGGCGTCGCTGCCGGGGATCGAGCGGCCCTTGCTGTCGTGCTCCATCGTGCGCTGGCCGTCGGTGCCGGTGAGCACGTCGTCGTACTGCTTCTCCAGGCCGGCGGTGCCGAGACCGTCGATGTCGGTGCGCCCGACCACGTCGAGGCCGACGTCGCCGCCGGGCAGCACGCGCTGGTCCTCCTCGTTGGCGGCGATGCCGGGGAGCTTGAGCGCCATCACCGAGGCCGCGAGGTTGTCGTCGATCTGACGAACGACGTACACGAACGACTTGTCCTTCGCGGCGAACGAGGTCTGCAGCGCCTGCTGCTTGTCGGGCGTCAGGTCGAGGAGCTGCGCCAGCAACGTCGCCGTCCCGGTCGGGTCGGTGACGAGCTTCGGGTTCGCGGTGATCGTCATCTTCGGCACGGACAGGGCGAGCTCGACGCCGTCGCGGTCGAAGATCGTGCCGCGACCGGCCTTGAGCACGGTCTCGCTGGTCCGCTGGTCCTTGCCGGCCTTGACGAGGCCCGCCGCCTGGGCGGTCTGGAGCAGCACCACCTTGGCGAGCACGGCGACGAACAGCAGCGCGCTCACGGCGAACATCCAACGCATGCGCGTGCGGCTGTTGCCTCCCTTGAACCGGTGGCGGATGACCCGCGGCGTGATCTTGCGGCGCTGCAGCGGCCGCTTCTGCGGTGTCGCCTCGGCGGCGGCGCGCGCCGCGGCACGACCGGAACGACGCGTCGGCACGTCGCGGCGCGTCGCCGGACGTGGGGCGCGCTTGGTCAACGGCCTTGCGTGACCAGCTCGTGGCGCCGCTGGCTCCTGGCGACGATGACGACGCCCGGCGTCGGACGCGGCGTTCCCCGGCTTGGCCCGCCCCGTTGTCGCGCGGCCGTTCGCGGCGCGGCCGCTCGTCGAGCGGGCTGCCGACTTGGGCGCGTTTGACTTGGGCGCGGCCGACTTGAGCGCGGCCGACTTCGACGCGGCCGACTTGGGCGCGGCCGACTTGGGCGCGGCCGACTTCGCGGCGCTGGACCGTCCCGCACCACCTTTCGCCGGTGCGTGCTGCTGTGCGCCGTGTCGACGGCCACCGCCTGTCGTCGCGGCCGTGGCACGGCCGTTGCGCTCCCGACCGACGTTCACGGGCTGGTCCCTGCGATCGCCTTGACCCGGATGAACTCGTCGAGCGGAGAGACGGTGCTGGCGTTGGCGTCGAAGACACCCCCGGACGAGCGTTGCACCTCGGCGACCATCTCCGGATCGATCGAGACGAACGCGGTCGACTCGGCGGGCTGCATCCCGAGCTTGGTGGCTTCCGTGACCAACCGCTCGGGCGACTGCAGCTCGGCGCGCTCGCGCCGGAGACGGTTGTAGTCGTCGGTCGCGTCCCGGATGGCACGGTCGACCTTGTCGAGCTTCACCTGTCGCTGGGCGAGCTGCGTCTGGAACGCGGCCGCCCCGATCATCAGCACGAACACCACCGCGAAGCCGATCGCCACCAGCCGCGCCGTGCGACGGCGCAACGGCACGACCACCTTCAGCGGCGGCGGCCCGGCCTCGATGCCGGCGGTCGCGCGGATCATCGGTCGCACCGCCGTCCCGGCGACGATGCTGCGCGCCGCGACGCCGCCGTGTGTGCGGGTGCGCATCGGCAGCGCGCGTTCCGGCGGCCCCTGCGGCGACGTGCGCAAGCCGGGTCGCAGATCAGCGGTGCGGGCGGCGTGCTGCGCGTCGCCCTCGACCCGTGCGCTCGGCTGGCTGCGCGCGAGCTGCTCGTCACGTGCGGCCGGCGCTGTGTGACTGGCTGGAGCGATGCGGGCGGGACGATCGTCGCGGACGCTCGGAGAGGTGGGACGCGGAGGAGCGGTGCGACCGGCCGGAGCCGTGCGAACGTCTACGGCGGTGCGACCGGAGCGGTCGCCGCGGGTCGCCGGTGCAGCGCGGGCGGAGGGTGCCGTACGAGCCGATCGATCGTCGCGCGCGACCGGGTCCCT
>JAODBQ010000212.1 GCA_025464045.1 Ilumatobacteraceae bacterium | reverse complement strand
CCCCCACCCTAGCTGACCGCGCTCCCTTGCACGCGTCGTCGCGGGGTGCGAACATGTGTTCGTGGGCAACGAGGCGACGATCATGCACGCCGACCTCGATGCGTTCTACGCATCGGTCGAGCAGCGCGACGACCCTCGCCTGCGCGGGAGACCCGTCATCGTCGGCGGTGGCGTGGTGCTCGCCGCCAGTTACGAGGCCAAGCGCTGCGGGGTGCGGACGGCGATGGGCGGCCGTCAGGCACTGCGTCTGTGCCCGCAGGCGGTCGTCGTCGAGCCGCGGATGTCGGCGTACTCGGCGGCGAGCAAGGCGGTGTTCGAGGTGTTCGACGACACCTCACCGATCGTCGAGGGCATCTCCATCGACGAGGCGTTCATCGACGTCGGCGGGTTGCGCCGGATCGCCGGCGAGCCGGTGGAGATCGCCACCCGGTTGCGCGCCGCGGTGCTCGAGCGAGTCGGTCTGGCGATCACGGTCGGCATCGCCCGCACGAAGTTCCTGGCCAAGGTCGCCAGCGCGGTCGCCAAGCCGGATGGCCTGCTGGTCGTCCCACCCGACGGCGAGCTGTCGTTCCTGCACCCGCTCCCGGTCGAGCGGTTGTGGGGCGTCGGCAAGGTCACCAGCGCGAGGCTCCACGACCGCGGCATCGCCACGGTCGCCGAGGTCGCGGGGTTGAGCGAGGGGGCGTTGGTGGCGATGCTCGGCGCGCACTCCGGGCGGCACCTCCACGCGCTCGCACACAACCGTGATCCGCGGCCGGTGCAGGGCGGCAGGCGACGGCGATCGATCGGTTCGCAGCGCGCCGGTGGGCGCGGCCCGCGATCGCCGGCGGACGTCGATGCCGATCTCGTCGCGCTCGTCGACCGGGTCACCCGCCGCATGCGGGCCGCAGGGCGCGTCGGGCGGACGGTGGTGGTGCGGCTCCGGTTCGACGACTTCAGCCGGATCACCCGGTCCCACACCCTCCCCCGTCCGACGTCGACCACGGCGAGCGTCCTCGACGCGGCACGGGCGCTGGTCGCGTCGGTCCGACCGCTGATCGACGAGCACGGCCTGACGCTGCTCGGCATCGCCGTCGCCAACCTCGACGACGACGACCGGTTGCAGCTCACCCTGCCGTTCGACGAGCTGCACGGCACCGCGCTCGACACCGCGCTCGACGCCGTGCGCGAGCGCTACGGAAGCCGCGCCCTGCAGCGCGCCGTCCTCCTGCACCGCGACCCCGGCCAGACGGTCCCGATGCTCCCGGATTGACGATGCACGCCCGCGCCGCCACTCCCGCCGCCACTCCCGCCGCCTCGTCCGGCGCGAGCACCGATCCTGCTCGTTCGTGAGCACATCCGGTGCTTGCGTCGGGTGCACGCGCGGCGGCCGGTTCAGCCGAGGGGGAGGCGGCGCCAGATCGGGGCGGGGACGTGGCGGAGCGCGGAGAAGACGTAGCGCAGCGCGCCGGGTGCCCACACCGTGCGCCGCCCGGCGCGGAGGCCCTTCACGGTCAGCCGGGCGACGTGCTCGGGCGTGGTCGACAACGGTGCCGGCTTCAGTCCGGCGGTCATCGCGCTGCGCACGAAGCCCGGGCGCACGACCAGTACGTGCACGCCATCCGCGGCGACGAGATCGCCGAGCCCCTGGGCGAACCCGTCGAGGCCGGCCTTCGTGCCGCCGTACACAGGGTTGGCGGCGCGCACGCGCTCCCCCGCGACGCTGCTGAGGATCACGATCGCGCCGTGGCCCTGGGCGCGCAGCAGGTTCGCCGCGGCGACGGTCACCGACACCGAGCCGGTGAAGTTGACGGTGGCCAGCTCGGTCGCGGCCGCCACGTCGACGGTCGTCACATCGGCGTTGCCGAGCAGTCCGGCGGCGAGGATCACCACGTCGATGTCGCCGTATCGCCCGCCGATGCCCTCGACGAGCGCGGCATGCGAGGACGGGTCGGCCGCGTCGAACGGCACCACCTCGACGACCACCGAGTCGCTGCGCAGCTCGCCGGCGGCGCGTTCGCCCTTGGACGTGTCCCGGCAGGCCAGCACGATCGCGCGCGTGGCGGGGCTGAGCAGCTCGCGCACGATCGCCAGTCCGATGTCGCTGGTCCCGCCGAGCAGCACGATCGTCTGCGGTTGGCCGAGGGCGTTGTCCATCACATCTCCGATGATCGTTCGAGCAGGTCCAGGCGGCGGGCGAGATCGCTCTGCCACACCCGACCGGGATCGACGCCGTCGCGCACCGCGCGCCACTCGTCGAGACGCGGGTAGCCGCGCCGGATGGCGGCGGGGGTGGTGTGCGCGTCCTTGGCGAAGTAGTGCCGGCCGCCGGCATCGAGCACGACCTGATCGAGCTCGTGCAGCATCTCACCGAGCCCGTGGGAGCCGGCGGGGATGTCGAGGGCGAGGGTCCAGCCGGGGCTCGGGAAGCTGAGCGGCGCGAGGTTGGCGACGCCGAAGCGCTTGAGCACGGCGAGGAAGCTCGCGGTGCCGCTGGCGACGAGCCGCTCGATCACCCGGCGCATCGTCGCCTCCTGCCCGAACGGCACGACGAACTGGTACTGGAGCATGCCCTGGCGGCCGTAGAGCCGGTTCCAGTGCCCGACGAGGTCCAGTGGGCAGAAGAACGTCCCGGTGCCGACGAGCTCGCCCTCGCGGTGGCGCGGCGCCTTGCGGAACCACAGCTCGTTGAACGCGGCGATCGTCGCGTGGTTGAGCAGCCCCGGCGTGGGCACGATCGGTGGCACCGCGACGAGCTGGCGCGAGCGGTAGGCGAGCGGGTCGCCCGATCCCGGCGGGAGCTGTTCGAGACGGGCATGGTCGCCGCGGGTCAGCACGCTGCGCCCGAGGTGCGCGCCCTTGGCGAGCAGGTCGATCCAGGCAACGCTGTACCGGTAGCGGTCGTCGCCTTCGGTCATCGCCGCGAACACCGCGTCGAGGTCGGGCAGGCGATCGGTGTCGACCGCCATCCGGCTCGTCTCGATCGGCAGCAGGCGCAACGTCGCGTCGAGCACGACACCGGTCAGACCCATCCCGCCGATCGTCGCCCAGAACAGCTCCGGTCGCCGATCGGGGGCGATGTCCTCCACCGACCCGTCGGCGAGGAGCAGCCGCATCGACAGGACGTGGTTGCCGATCGATCCTTCGACGTGGTGGTTCTTGCCGTGGATGTCGCTGGCGATCGCTCCGCCGACGGTGACGTGGCGCGTCCCGGGCAGCACCTGCACGAACCATCCCTGCGGCACGATCGCCACCAGCAGGTCGCCGAGGCTCGTGCCGGCGGCGACGGTGACGCACCCGGCGACCGGGTCGACCGGGCCCGCTGCGGCATCGCCCACCGGGCCGTGCAACCGCAGGACCGTCCCGCCGCTGTTCTGCGCGGCATCGCCGTAGCTGCGTCCGAGGCCGCGGGCCAGCGCGCCACGGGGACCGGCGGTGCGCACCGCCTCGGGCAGCTCCGCCGCGGCCAGCTCGCGCACCTCGGCGGCGGTGGCCGCGGTCCGCCCCCAACCGTGGAGCCGTTCGCGTACGGCCGCCATCAGTAGGGCCACTCCGGCACGCGGCCGAGGATCCGCCGCAGGGCGCCGCCGAGGCGCGCGCTCAGCAGCACCTTCAACGCGAGGTTCTTGACGAACCACGGCAGCACCGCGAGCTGGCGGGCGGCGTTGACGGCACGCCTCCGAGCCGAGCCGTCCAGGTCGGCGCGGTAGATCGCCAGCGAGCGCGCCCGGCCGACGTAGCGGAACCGCCGCCCGGCGACGAGCTCCCGACCGATCGCCGCCGTCACCCCGACGGACGAGAACGCGTCGTGGATCAGCATCGTGCCGGTCGGCGACACCCGCCGACCCCAGTCGCGGATGTCGGCGCGAGCCGCTCCGTAGCGATGGGCACCGTCGATGTACAGCACGGCGATCTCACCGTCGACGGCGCCAAGCGCCGCATCGCTCGTCTCGCGCAGGTGTCGGACCCGCGCCCCGACACCGGCCGCGGCGAGGTTGGCGACGAACGCCGCGTGATCGTCGTCTGCCTCGGCCGCGTAGCCGTCGAGCTGCTGGGGCCCGCGATCGTTGCCCGCGTGGGGATCGATGGCGACGACCGCCACGCCATCGGGTGCGGCGCTCGCCAGCACGATCGTGCTGCGTCCGCGGAAGCTGCCGATCTCCACGATCTGCTGCCCGGCGCGGGTGGCGGCGGCAGCGCCGTGCAGCGCGGCTGCCTGGTCGGGCGACATCCAACCTTCGACGCCGGCGACGACCGCCAACGTCTCGTCGAGCGGTCGCGTCGCTCTCGCCCGCACCGCGCCAGCTCCGTCATCTGCCATCCGCCGTCATCGTAGGTAGACGCCGAGACCGAACACCATCACCCACAGCACGCCCAGCACCTGCAGCGTGCGGTCGGCGGCGAAGATGTCCTCCGGCGCCGCACCATGGCCCTGTTCGATCACCAGCGTGTAGCGCAGCAACGCGCAGAGCATCGGCACGATCGACAGCTCGTAGAACGGGTACGGCGAATGCGTGCTCTGCGTCGTGTCGAACGCCCAGATGCAGTAGGTCACGAGCGCGGCACCGACGCTGATGTTGAGCACGCTGCGCAGGAACGTCAGCGAGTAGGCCTCGAGCGTGGCGCGCGACAGTGCTGCGTCCTCACCGAGCTCGCGCAGTTCGGCGTACCGCTTGCCGGTGACGATGAACAGCGACGCGAACGAGGTGCACAGGAGGAACCAGGTGCTCATCGGCACGTCCGCCGCGACCGCGCCCGCGATGGCGCGCAGCACGAACCCACCGGCCACGGCGACGAGATCGATCACCGCGACGTGCTTCCAGACGACGCTGTACGACAGCGTCAGCAGGACGTACCCGGCGACCACGGCGCCTGCCTGCCAGCGCACCGCCGTCGCCAACCCCAGGCCGACGACGATCAACGCGGTGCCGATGAACCGTGCCGCCGCGGTCGGTATCGCTCGACGTGCGATCGGGCGCAGCCGCTTCGTCGGGTGCAGACGGTCGACCTCGACGTCCAGCAGGTCGTTCCAGTAGTAGGTCCCGCTGCTGACGAGGCAGAACGCGAGGAAGAGGAGGAGCGAGCGGGTCACCTCGTCGCCATGGTGGATCACGTGCGCAGCGGCCGGGGCGGCGAAGACCAGCACGTTCTTGGCCCACTGCTTCGGTCGTGCCTCCTCGACGATCGCGCGGATCATGCGGTGGCGCTCTCGGCGGGCCGGCGCGCCGCGGGAGTCGCGGTGAGCGCGGGCGCGTCGTGGATCCACACCGGATGAGCCGCCATCGCCAGGAGCTCCGCGTCCCCGGCACTGTCGCCGTACGCCCACAGGTCCGCGGGCGCGAGCTCCCGATCGGCGAGCCACGCTGCCAGACGGCGGGCCTTCTCGGCGCCCCGGCAGTTCGGACCGTCGAGCCGTCGGCCGTACCGCACACCGTCGTGGGCGACATCCGTGCACAGCACGCCATCGACGCCGAGCAGCTCGCCGAGGGGCCGCAGGTACGGGCCGAGCGACGCCGAGACCAGCACCACCGTGTGGCCACTGCGCTGGTGCCAGCGCAGCCGGCCGATCGAGTCGGCGCGCAGGCCGGTGGCGAGCACCTGGGCGGCGAAGTCGACGCCGAGCGCAGCGACGGCGGCCGGCGACCGCCCGACGAACACACCGCCGACGACGATCTCCTTGAACGCGTCGCGGTCGCGGCGCACGATCGCCCGCGCCGTCGCGACCGGCCGCTGCAGCACGGCCAGCACGACCCCGCGCCGACCACCGAGGCGCAGCAGGAACGGTCCGACGCAGTCGCGCCGGGTGAGCGTGCCGTCGACGTCGAAGGCCACCACGGTCGGTCGCACCGGCAGCTCGGTGGTCATCCGCGTAGACCGTCGAGCATCGCCCAGAACCCGGGCCAACTCTTGGAGACGACCAGCGGATCCTCGACCTCGATCCCCTCGTTGGCCAGGCCGAGCACGGCGAAGGCCATCGCCAGACGATGGTCGTGGTGGGTCCCGAGGCGCGCTGGGTGGACGGGCCCAGGATCGATGCGCAGCCCGTCGTCCAGCTCGGTCGCGCCGACGCCGGCGCGCCGCAGCTCGGCACACAGATCACCGATGCGATCGCTCTCCTTGCCGCGGATGAACCCGACCCCGAGGATCGTCGTCGGCGTGGTCGCCCCCGCGGCCACGACCGCGAGCGTCGGGACGAGGTCCGACTGGTCGGCCATGTCGACGTCGATGCCGATCAGCTCACCGTCGCGCTCGACCGTGGTGCCGGTGTCGTCGCGGGTCGTCCGGCAACCCATCGCGCCGAGCAGGTCGGCGAACCCGGCGTCCCCCTGAGCGGACGTCGCGGTCAGCCCCGGGACACGCACTCGCCCGCCGCGCACGGCCGCGGCGGCCAGC
>JAODBQ010000196.1 GCA_025464045.1 Ilumatobacteraceae bacterium | reverse complement strand
CTCCAGGTGGCGGAGCAGCGCGTCGCGGATCCGCTCGCCGAACAGCACCCGGCCGGACACGACCATCCGGCTCAACGAGCCGTCGGCAGCCTGCCGGAGCAGCAGCCCGACGTGGGTGATCTGGCCGAGCTCGTCGACCCGCACCGGCACGGCTTCGACGTACACGAGCGGCACGTTTGCCCGGATGTTCTCCATGTCCTGCCGCGAGAGCCAGCCGGATTTCGTATCGAGTTGGTCGCTCATCAAGTTCCCGTGAAGTAGCCGTTGATGTCGATGATGACATGTACCTGCTGGTTCACAAAGACGGACACCGCTCCGCCTGCGCCGAGCTTGAGCAGACCGGCGTTCGCGACCGGCGCGTTGCGGGCGAAGTTGAGGTTCGAGGTGGACGTCGCCGGGGTGCCGGCCGGGTCGACCTTGACGAAGCCGACGGCCGCGCCCTGGTCCGCCGTCAGGTTGGCCGACACGGCCAGGGCGTCGGCCGGGACCACCCCACCGACCAGCGCGACGTCGCGCGTCGAGCCGGCGGCGAACGGCGGTCCGGCCGACCGGCTGTCGTAGAACCGGGCCGGGGACAGCGCCACGAACAGGCCCTGCGACGCGACCGGTGCCGAGCCGTCGGTGATGAAGCCGACGACGTCGACGATCGCGTGCGTCGAGGCGTAGGAGAACACGCTGATCGTGCCGTCGCCGCCGACGGGCACGATCGCGGTGTTGGCGGACGGTGTGCCGGGGACGTAGTTGACGGTGCTGTCGTTCAGGCCCTGCGCGCCGGTCGGGATGGCGCGCAGGAAGCCCGGTGCGGCGGCGTCGTCGGCGGTGACGTTGAGCACCAGGGCGGACACACCGGCCGTCGGCACCGCCGAGCCGGGCAGCTTGGCGACGGTGACCGTCTCCCCGGCGCTCACCCGCCGCGAGCCGGCGACGCCCGCGGGGAACGGGCCCGGCACACGGGTGTCCATCCAACGCTCCGGCTGGATCGGGACGAACCGCCCGGCAGCCGCGGCGGCTGCTTCGGCAGGAGCGAAGTACCCGAGCAGATCGACGATCACGTTGCCGCCGGTCGGCATGTACAGCGTGATCCGTCCGCCTTGGCCGACGGGCACGATCGCGAAGTTCGGGCGTGGCTGGCCGAGCGTCGACACGTTCAGCGTCGACGTCGTGCCGAAGGTGCCCTGCATCGTCGGCAGCGCCTGGATGTAGTGGGTGGTGAGGCTGTCGACCGAGGTGATGTTCACCGCGACCGCCGCCACGCCGGTGGCCGGCACGCCGTTGCTCCCGGTGACCCCGAGGTCGAGGATGCCGCGCTCGGGTTGCACGCCGATCAGGTTGGCCGGCCCGACCGGCGAGATCGTGCGGGTGTCGAGGATGCGGACCGGGCTGATGGCGGTGAACGCGGCCGGTGTCGCGGCAGCGGCAGCCACGGGCGGCGCCGGCAGCACGAGCTTGCCGTATCCGGAGGCGTTGTCGGGGCCGGGCGCGCCGAGATCGACCGTGAAGTGTCGGACGAGCGCCGCCAGCGGCTCTCCCGGCGCGGCCAAGCCGGCGCTGAGCACGAGTGCGGCAGCGCCCGCGGCCGCCGGTGACGACGCCGACGTGCCGGCGAAGCACGGTCCGTACACGCTGCCGTCGACGCAGGACGGGGCGACGAGGTCGGGCTTGACCCGGCCGTCGTTCGTCGGGCCCTGGGACGAGTAGAACGCAACGGTGCTCGCCGTCGCGGAGTCGAGCGCACCGACGGCCAGCAGCGAATGGCTGGCCGAGTCCACCACCGGCTTCGCCGCGCTGCCGGCGGCCGGCGAGTCGTACTCGAGGTCGCGCAGCGTCGAAGCGATCTCGATCTGGTCGGGCGTCGCGCCGATCGGAGTGCCCGGGTTGCGCACGATCCTCAGGTAGCTGACGCCGGTGGGGGTGCACCAGAAGCTGTCGGCGAGCTCCAACGGCTCGGCACCGCCGCGCTGGCTGGCGTCGGCGACGGACTGCACGCCGGGTGCCGAAGGTGCCAGATCGACGGGCAGGAGCTGCGCCGGGTTGTCGTGCAGGCCGCCGGCGGCGGCAGCACCGGTGGGCTGGTAGACCTCGACGCGGTAGTCGGTGCGCTGGTTCGGGGGCAGGTACCAGTCGTTCGCCCACCGGATGCCGTCGAGCTCGAAGCAGCCGTTGCCGTCGCCGAGCAGGCGCAGCAGGTTGTCGCCGGGTGCGAAGTCGACCGACCCGTCGGGCTCGGTGGCGGACACGCCGACACGCATGTACCCCGTGCCAGAGTCGTTGCCGGCCGAGTTGAACCACACGAGACCGAGCGACGCGGCGTAGTCGACGACGGTGTCGAGTGGCCCCGTCCCGTCGCCCGGGCCGTCGAACGCGGAGCCGAGCGAGCGGGTGATGATCGTGACGCCGTTGGCAGCGAACCAGTCGATCGCGGTGCGCAGGTCGCTGACCGTCGCCACCGAGGCGATGAACACGTCGGCGTCGGGTGCGGTGTCCTTGAGGATCTCGGTGACGGCGAGGCCGTGGACGTCGCCCTGGTCGCTGTTGATCGAGCCGTCGGGGTTGCACAGACGCGTGCCGAGGCTGTCGAGGCAACGCATGTGGCCGTTGGCCACGGTCGGCACCGGCCCCTGCTCGGCAGGGTTCCACTGCGCCATCCGGAAGAAGTCGACGATGCCGACGCGCACGCCGCCGCCGCGGATGCCCGCGTCCTGCCAGGCCGCGGCGTTCATCCCGACGACCCCGTCGTTGACGACGCCGCCGAAGCCCGCCTCGACGTCCCGCGGGCGTTGGTTGACCTCGCGTGGCGCCTGCACGAACTCGACGCCGCGGGCCCTCGCCACGGCGCCCGCACGATCGACCGGCACGGACGCCTGGACCACCGCACCGGGCACGGAGCCGGTGACCGTGCCGCCGAGCGCGGCGATCTCGTCACCGACCTCGCGGTCGTAGGAGGTGAGCACCTCGATCGCGACGCGCGGCTGCGGCGTGCCCTCGGTGTGCCGGCTGGTGGCCGTGGCCATGTCCGCGACCAGCGCAGGATCGGTGATCGGGTGTGCCGGGTCGGCGGGCGACGGCGGCAACGCGTCGCCACCGCGGCGCGGTGGCGCGGCAGCGACGCTCGGGAGCATCACCGGGCCGAGCACGGCGGCGGCGCAGCTGATGACGACGAGGGCGACGCGGGAATCCCTGGTGCGGATCGTCATCGGTTCGTCTGGGCGTGCGCGACGGGCGTGGTCGGCGCTGATTCGTCTGCGGCTCGGAGCGGGGCAGCGCTGGGGACACGAGCGTGGTTTTCCCGTCGAGCGCTATCTCGATGACCTCGCTGTCGTTGTCGGTCGTCT